>DQSO01000062.1 GCA_015663225.1 Campylobacterales bacterium | reverse complement strand
TCTGCTAGTTCATCAAGATATACTAAAAGTGTTGTTTTAACTCCAACTTTATCATTTATCTCTACAAGTGCACTCTTTTTGTTTTGTTTTATACTATCTTTAGTTGCAATACCTGGGTGTTTTTGTAGCATCTTCCTTATATCTAATATAGCATTTTGAATGTCGCTTTGTTTTGATCCATAAGTAATACCAACTTTGAGCTTTATTCTTCGACCTACTGTTCTTTTATTATAGTTTTTTACTGATTCATTTGCTAGGTTTGCATTTGGAAGGCTTATCATCGCATTGTCAAAAGTTCTTATCTTTGTACTTACAAAACCAAGCTCTACAACTGTTCCACTAACACTACCAACTTCTATCCAATCTCCTTGTGAAAATGAACCATCAAAGATGATTTTTAGTGAGCCAAAAAAGTTAGCAATAGTATCTTTAGAAGCCATAGCAATAGCCAAACCACCAATACCAAGAGATGCCACAAAGGCTGTTATATCAACTCCAAGTTTTTTTAAAACAAGTAGTATCCCTGCAGTTATCACTATAATTTTTACAATATTAATAACAAGATTTAGTAGCTCTTTTTTTAGAGTATTTTTCTTTTTATTTAGTGCTGTAAAGTATAGATTTACTACTATGTCTATTATTATAAATAGTATTAAAATAATATTTATAAGATATAGTATATAAAAAAGAGTATCTAAAAACTCTATTTTAGGGGCTTTGTAAAGCAATACATTTAGAGCCATCTCAAAACCAAATATTTTAAGTATATTTAAAATAGGTGATTTTATAGGTTCAATATCATCAATATTAAGTGCTTCAGTAGAGCTACTAATACGGTTAAATAACTTATCAACAAGAGGAACTAATCTATTTTTTATAATAAGCAGTAGTGAAAATGTTAAAAATAAAATAGCAAAAAATAGAGCTACACGACCAATATCGAGGCCTATCTGCTCTAAATAAGGATTTATATGTTTAAAAATAGTTATATCATTGATATAGTTTACTATTGTATGAGTTGTTTTTGAATACTCTACTGCTAACTCTACCACTATCTACTCTCCCATAAAATTGCAAGTTCTACATCATATATATCACTTCGTCTTGGTTTTATAAAAAACTCTTCAATCTTAACACTATCAATACTAAACTTTTCATCAAGTTTTAAAATCTCATCTTCAAGTGAGTATTCAAGCTCTTGTAAATCCTCTTCTATAACTTTGAGTGCCTCTTTAGCCCTTTTGACATCAGCTTTTTCACCATAGATTCGTCCAGCTCCTCTTATCGCAGTTCCGGCTTTACTTATTGTACTTCGTTTAACTCTTTTTGTACCTAAAAATGAGTCTAAAATAGCCATACCGATACTCATAACAAGTCCAGTAGTCTTGCTACTTACATCTTCTTCCTCTTTTTCTAACTTTACTAAAGCTCTTTGGTATCTACGATCGATTATATCTCTCTTTTTTTCAAACTTTTGAATTAGTTTCTCTTTATTCTCCTCTTTTTTATCACTTAGAGTATCGTTGATTTTTATCTTGAACTTATCTAAATTCTCACCAAAGTCTGATTCTAGTTTTAGTGAACTTACTCTATAGAGTGTTAGTTTATTGTTTTGATATAGATAGTCTGTAAAATCTTTTTCTAACTCTTTTAAAGATGAAGCCTCTTTTATAATATTTGGTAAGTTAGCAAACGAAGCATTTGAAGTTGAATTAAGCTCATACAAGTCAAAATCATCTTCATTTATCTGGGATTCATTCCAATCTAAATCTCTTAGATTTGAAGGGAGTTCATACTTATTGTAAAGCCTTTCTTCTTCGTCTATTGCCCTTTTTGCATTGTAATATCTTAGTGTTGCATTTGCTATGAGGTGTGGGTATAGAGTTGGTTTCGTTTGAGCTGAATTTTTATTATAGAAGTATTCTGATATATCTTCATTAAGTATAGGTTTTGATGAACTTGTGTCACTATTGTCTTTTTTAGTTGTTTTTTCCTCGTTATCATGCGAAAGAAGAAGTTCTTTTTTATCTTTCATAAGAAGTTTTATATCATCACGAGATAGTGGACCTTTCAAATATGAGATAACCCATCTTGTAGAAAATAGGTCAATATCATCACGATGAGCACTTTTTAAAAGGAAAGTTCTTTTTTGTAAGTTTGCTAAAAGTTCTTCTATATCTTTTTTAGTTAAATCTGAACCTGATTTAATAAGACCATTTATGACTCTATCTATATCTTGTTTTGTTTGAAGTCGCCCTATAAACCAACTTCCGATGTTGGAGAGACCTTTATAGTCTAAATCAATAGGATTTTGAGTAGAAAGAACAATACCTACACCAAAAGCACGAGCTTGTTTTAGTAGAAGTAGCATTGGAGATTTTGATGGTGGGTTTGAGGTTGCTGGAAAGAAACCAAATATTTCATCCATATATAAAAGTGTCTTTAATGAGCTAGAACCTCCTTGCATCCTCATCCAGCTAATATACTTGTTTAAAAATAGTGTTACAAAGAACATTCTTTCATTGTCATTTAGGTGTGCTATGTTTAAAATAGATACTTTTGGTTTTGCATCTTTACCATAAAGAAGGTTATCAATATCAAGAGTAACTCCCTCAAGCCAAGATGAGAAAGTTGGAGAAGCGATGATATTGTTAAGTGAAAATGCAAGTTTTAATCTATCATTTTGTGGATAAAAAGTCTTTAACTCAATAACACCTATCTTAGTAAAAGGAGGATTTGCGATATAGCCTATTAGTTCTTCAATATTCAGTCCTCTATTTTTTCTCCAAAAGTGATTGAAAATATTTGATAATAAAATAGCTTCTTTAGAGTTTACCATATCTTTATCTTCACCAATCAAAGCCAATATGGAAGATACAGTTGAGTTTAAAAGATATGAAAATGTATCGCTATCTTCTAAAATTTCAAGTGAAGGAGCATCAAAAGAGCTTAAAACTGATAGCGATACTCCAGCACTACTTCCAGGAGTATATATAGTTATGTCAGCTTTATCTTTAAACCTTTTTACCCTATCTCTATCTTGCCCTGCTGAATTTAAGCCTTTTTCCCACTTCATAGCTTCTTTTTTTGCAAACTCTTCTACTGATAAACCTTGTTTATTTGCTTCGTTGCTATCAACCCAAGGTTCAAACTTTTTAGAATCAAAATCATCAAATGCTAAAAGAAGATTTCCCATATCTCCTTTAGGATCGATGATGATAGATGGGATATTGTCTAAAACTGCCTCTTCTATCATAGATATACCAAGTCCAGTCTTACCACTACCAGTCATACCAATGATAGTAGCATGAGTTGTTAAGTTTTTGTTTTTAACTAAAAGTAGTTCATCCTCTTTTTCGCCACTCTTAATATCAACTTCATTTCCTAAGTAAAATAGCCCAAGTTTCTCATATATCTCACTCTTATCCATAAAAAGCTCCTGATTTTTAGGAGATTATAGCAAAAATAAAGTTTAAGTTAAAGATTGTGGACGGATAGAGTAACCAGTAT
>DQSO01000061.1 GCA_015663225.1 Campylobacterales bacterium | reverse complement strand
CTATGTAGTTTTAAAAATGGCTTTGCACGACTAGACTCTAAAACATTATCAGCAAATGCAAATATCTTTTTGCCCTCCTCTTTTGAAACTACTTCATCATTTGGAACTACTTGAGCTGAAAACAATCCATCAAACTCTGCTCCATAAAATAGAGCGGGTCTTCCTAAGTATAGCTGTACGGAGTTTAGACTATTTATTGAATTATTATAAGTTTTTATTGTTTCACGAGAAACATCTTTAAGTTCTGCAAATATATTATCATACATATTTTTTACATCATCAATAACAATTCCAGCACTATTTTTAGGATTTACTATCCTTAAATCCCACTCTAGTGCTACTGCTTTTCTATAGTGATCTTCATAGTATTCAAGTGGATGACCTATCTGCAATGGTGAAGTTATCTTCATCCATTTTCTATCAACTTCTGCCCATTTCTCTACTAGCTTTGTTGTATCAGACTCTAACAATGCAACTTTAATAGCTGATAAATACTCAATATATTCTACTTGCATGTTAAAAATATCATCAGGTCTATTCTTCAAGTTCTTAATAAACTTATCAAGAGCTTTAACCACGATTTGAACTTCATCGTAAAAGAGATCACAATAGGCTAGATTTTCATACTCACCATTGCTATTTTTCTTAAGTGCAGAGTAGCTTCTATCTGCTTGTCTATTATTATGACCAGTATCATGTAGATTTTTTTGATTTAACATGATAAATATTTTCTCTTCATCTCCGTTAAATAATTTGTATAAATCTTTATTGACTCCATATATTATATGGTTTGTCCACTTTGTTTGCCAAGATGTAAATGCTAACCCTACTTCGTGAACACCTTTAAAAACTTCTTGATAAAATGGAGTAAGTAACTCTTTTTCTACTACTTGATTGATAATATTTTGATGTTTTTTTATATAAAAGGCACTTACAGTTTTATATGCTAACTCTAATTTTTGTTCAATATCATCTTCACTTGAGCCATTTTTTTCTAAAACTTGTTTTAGTGAGTCTGATCGTAGATTTACAACTCTTGAAATAACTGCCATCTTTGTCTCTTTAGTTACTTCAAGTCCTAAAGATTTTATTAAATCACTTATAAACTTGCTCTCACTATGGTTTGAATTTGCATCTAATATATCATATAGTGAGTTTGTGTCACTCTGATTTTGTTCAATTATTTGATAAACTCTCTCTAAATCATTAAAAAATTTCTTTTTTTCCATCTGTATCCCTAAATTTATTTTCTATTTTGCCGAATTACTACTATATCGTCAAAAAATAAAAAGAGAGTAGCCATGAGTTATAGTAATAATCTAATTTTTAATTATCTAAATAGTGCTTTTGTTGAAGCAGAAGTTGAAAATGCAATAAGTCATCATGTAAATTTGACTGCGGTTAAGTTTGATATTGTTGAGGAGAACTCTAGTAAACTAAAAGATATTATAAAGTTTATATATAGTTATCTTGATTTTAAACCTCTTTTATATGAACAAGGTGATAGTTATGTCGTTTATATGCAACATATAAAACTTCATACTTCTGTACTAACAATAAAAAATCTCATGATGAGTCTGAAGTTAAAATTTGGAATTGAGTTGAAAAATGTAGCAATAACAGAGTTTTCTACTGATGATGATATTGAAAGTTTTCTTGATAGGCTCAATAAATTTTATATGAAAGGTAAATTATCTCGCAATCAACAAATATATTATGGCACTAAAGATTTGGATTTTAACAATATTAATTCATCTGAAATAAATAAAATATTAAATCATAACCCTAAGATTGATATTTATGGATTATTTCAAGACTCCCCTATTAAGATAGAAGCTACAATAGCTTCACACTCTAAAGAGCTTTCAACAATAAAAGTCAAAAAAGATTTCTTACAATTTCTAAATAAACAGCAACTACTTTACATCGAACATAAAGATATACCAGATATTTTTACTGTTATTCCTATGAATGTTGATTTTGATAAATCAATCTTAGAAGTTGGTGAGTTTAAGTTTGTTGATCACTCACCACTACATAGAAAAAACACTAGAGTAGCGCCACACAAATCAATAACTGCAAAACTTATCTATGGTGATTTTGAAATTATCGGATTGATTTCTGATATATCGAAAAATTCAATTCTATTTTCGACAGAGATACAAAATATTGAAATGATAAAACAAGAAAATATGGATAATAGATCTTTTGATTTAACATTTATATTGGATGATTTGCATAAAAATAGTTTTAATATTGATGTAAAAGCTACTATATTTAAAACTATGGGCAATCAACTTGTACTAAATATACATACCACAAGAGAGACTAAAGGTATAATAAAAGAGTATATAAATATGTGTTATCAACTCCTACTTCTTCAAGTTCAAGGTAAAGTGGTATAATATTCTAAAAGATTTCACATGATAAGACTTCCAGCAGAGTGGGAAAAACAAGAGATGATTCTTATGGCTTTCCCCGCTTTACAGAGTGATTGGGCAGATGATATTAGCTCCGCCTACTCTATTTTTATAAAAATTGCTAGTGCAATTTCTTACAATCAAAAACTTATACTTCTAGTTCCCCCACAAGAAAAAGAAAAAATAAAGAGAAAGTTTTGCTACCATGATAAAATCTCTTTTGTTCCTTATGATATTGATGATACTTGGATTAGGGATTATGGTCCTATATCTGTTATTGAAAATAGCAAGAGAGTTTTAAAAGATTTTATTTTCAATGGTTGGGGAGATAAGTTTCCGCATGATAAGGATAATCTATCTTCTAAATATATACATAAAAATTTGTATTTTGGATTGTCTAAGCTGGAAAATATAGACTTTATACTTGAGGGTGGTTCTATAGATAGTGATGGAAATGGTACTATTTTAACTACAAGTGAGTGTCTGCTTAATAAAAACAGAAATAACAAATTTTCCAAAACCGACATAGAAGCAATTTTTAAAAAAGAGTTAGGTATTCAAAATACCTTATGGTTAAATCATGGATACTTATCTGGTGATGATACTGATGGTCATATTGATATGTTAGCTAGATTTGTTTCACGGGAAACAATCGTATATCTAAAGTGCTACGACAAAAGTGATGAGCATTTTCAAGAGCTAGAAAAAATGGAAAAAGAGTTAAAATCTTTTAAAAATATTAATGGAGATCCATATAAACTCATCCCTCTTCCCCTAACAAAACCTATATATAAAGATAATAAGAGATTACCAGCTAGTTATGTGAACTTTTTGATAATAAATAGTGCAGTTTTATTACCCATATATAAAGATGAAAGTGATAAGATGGTGATAGAAATCTTTAAAAATATTTTTAAAGATAGAGAGATAATACCACTTGATAGTAGAAGATTAATAGAGCAGGGTGGAAGCATACATTGCTCAACTATGCAAGTTATATTAGATTAACTACTCAATAAAATTCTACTTACATAAGAGCTATATAAGGAAAGAAGATGGAATATTTTGCAAAAAGAATAATACCTTGTTTGGATGTAAATGATGGACGAGTTGTAAAGGGTGTTAACTTTGTAAACTTAAGAGATGCTGGTGATCCCGTTGAAGTAGCTCGTAGATACAATGAAGAGGGAGCTGATGAGATTACATTTTTAGATATTGGGGCTAGTCATGAAGGTCGTGATACTATCGTTGATGTAGTTAAAAAAGTTGCAAAAGAAGTTTTTATACCTCTTACAGTTGGTGGAGGGATTCGTAAACTTGATGATATTTACAATCTTTTAAATGTTGGTTGCGATAAAGTTAGTATAAATTCTGCAGCTATTAAAAGTCCAGATTTTATAAATCAAGCTTCTAAAAGATTTGGTTCTCAATGCATAGTTGTTGCTATCGATGCTAAAAAAGTTGGAAAAAGTTGGAATATCTTTTTAAATGGTGGAAGAATTGATACAAAAATTGATGCAATAGAGTGGGCAAAAGAAGTAGAAGATAGAGGCTGTGGAGAGATACTTCTAACTTCTATGGATGCTGATGGTACAAAAGCTGGATTTGACAATCAACTAAACTATAAGATAAGTTCTCAGTTAGGTATACCTGTAATCGCTAGTGGTGGAGCAGGGACTATGGAGCATATGAGAGATGCTTTTAGAGTTGGTGGTGCTGATGCTGCATTGGCAGCTAGTATCTTTCACTTTAGAGAGATTGATATTATGGATTTAAAAAGATATTTAAGAGATCAAAATATACCTGTAAGGATAGATGGATGAAGAAAATTTTATTGAGTGGATTGGTAGTGAGTGGGCTTTTTGGATTTGAGATAAAGATGAGTCATGAATTTAGTTCAAGTCTAAATCCTACTAAGTTGGCTGTAAATGTAAATATCATGAGTGTACAAAAAACTTCAACAGATGTACTAAATACATTAACAATATTTAGTGATTTTATAAAAAGTTATAAAGATTTAAGTGTAAAAGGTGGTAACTTTCATACATCAGCTAACTATAAATATATAAATAATAAAAGAGTAAAAATAGGTTATAAGGGAAGTATTGCTTACAATATTAAGAGTAGTTCAAGCGAAAAGCTAACTTCATTTATAACAAGTTTAAGTGCAAAAAGTGAAGCTAGTAAAGATATTGATATAAGTATCTCATCATCTAGTTGGCAAGTTGACAAGGCTGACATTTTAAAGAGCAAAGATGATTTGAAGATGAAAGCTATCAAATGGGCAACAAACTACAAAGAAGATCTGTCTGCAAAACTTGGTTTAGAGTGTAGTATAAAGAGTATTGATTTTAATAAGTTTAACTATAGTAATCCTCCCATTATCTATGAAGCTAGAGCTATGGATAAGTCGTCAAACTCT
Source organism: Campylobacterales bacterium (assembly GCA_015663225.1). Lineage (GTDB taxonomy): Bacteria > Campylobacterota > Campylobacteria > Campylobacterales > QNZT01 > SZUA-1377. Next base: position 3,258 of record DQSO01000061.1, on the reverse strand, counting down.
ATGCCTGTTCCTCAAAAAGATAGCAGAGATATGAAGATAAATCCTAGATTTGAATTTGAGTGTAAATGATAGTTTGTGCAGGGAACAATGAAACATTTAGTTTTGCAACACCTATTGGAGTAGGGCTTATTGAGTCCACTATTAACTTGACTCGTATAGCTTTGTTTGATAAACCAGATTTTTTGATATTTATTGGAAGTGCTGGTAGTTATGGAGAAGCTAAGATATTTGATATAGTGGAGAGTGCAATAGGGGCTAATATAGAGCTATCTTTTTGGGAGAAAAACTCTTATACTCCTATTGATAATGTTATAGAAGCTACTAGATATAAAAATAATGTTTCACATGAAACAAAAAATGATGTTATAGTGAACTCATCAAACTATATAACTACAAATAGCCAATTATCAAAAAACTACCTCAAGCATAATATTCATCTGGAAAATATGGAATTTTTTGCACTTATGAGAGTTGCTCAGGAGTTTGATATACCAGTTTTAGGAATATTTGTAGTTACTAATTATACAGATAAAGATGCTCATAAAGATTTTTTAACAAACCATAGTAAAGCAAAAGAACTACTAACAAAATATATGCATAATAGATATCAGGAATTAAAAAAGTGAAAATAATACAAGATTTTACAAAAGATGAGTTAGGTGAGATAATAAAACCATCTTTTCGAGCAAAGCAGATATATCAATGGATATTTAAAAAGTATGTAGATAGTTTTGATAATATGAAAAATATCCCTAAAGATTTAAAAGAGGAGTTAAATAAAAACTTTACTATGAATCCTCTAAAAATTGTAAAAGTAGAAGAGAGCTGTGATGGTAGTAAAAAGTATCTTTTTATAACAGGAGATGGAGTAACAGTAGAATCAGTTTTACTTCCTATGAAAAAAGAGAGAGTTGATGAAGATGGAAAGATACTCAAAGAGGCAAAGTTTACAGTTTGTATATCTTCGCAAGTAGGTTGTAAAATAGGTTGTACATTTTGTCTAACGGCTAAGGGTGGATTTACTAGAAACTTAACCCCAGGAGAGATTGTAGCCCAAGTTTTAGAGATAAAAAAAGACAATGGTATACCTGAAAATAAGAGACTGAATATAGTCTATATGGGTATGGGTGAACCACTTGACAACTTAGATAATGTTGTAAAATCAGTTAGAATTTTTAACGATATTGATGGACTAGCAATAGGAACAAGAAGACAAACAATCTCAACAAGTGGAGTAAGCTCACAAATCCAAAAACTTGGAAAGTTAAACTTAGGAGTTTTACTAGCTATCTCGCTTCATGCCGTTGATGATAAACTTCGAGAAGAACTAATGCCGATAAATAAAGCTTACAATATTGATTCAGTCATAACTGCTGTAAAAAACTTTCCAATAGATCAGAGAAAAAAAGTATTATTTGAGTATCTTGTTATGAAAGATTTAAACGATGATGTTAAAAGTGCAAAAAAATTAGTATCTTTGCTTCATGGTATAAAAGCTAAGGTTAATTTGATATATTTCAACCCATATCCAAACTCGCCATATCAAAGACCAGATGAAAAGACGATGTTTAAGTTTAAAGAGTATCTAAACAATCACGGGGTTATCTGCACGATAAGAGCTTCAAAAGGTTTAGATATAAGTGCCGCTTGTGGTCAGTTAAAAGAGAAGGGGTTATAGTATGAGTATGTTAGATATTGGGTTAATAGTTTTTGTTTCTGCTGTTGTTATTGCCGGACTTTTTTTAGTTCTTAGGGAAATTGTGTCTGAGAAAGAATCTTAAACCTATTTTTGTAACTAAACTCTAGTGAATAAGCATGAAGCATCAATCGACTAGCTCCCGTTACAGATAGTCGTTCTTCATCACTTTGTCTATTTTCTAAATAACTCTCTGCTTCTTCAAAACTTAATCCATAAAGAGGGTCACCAACTATTCTATGCCCTATGTGATGTAGATGAACTCGTATTTGATGTTGTCGTCCAGTTTTTGGTAGAGCCTCTACTAGAGTTTGATTTTTTTCTTTATTATAGTTGATAGGATTGATTTGAGTAGATGAAGGTTTTCCCTCTTCACCTATATAGACCATCAGTTTTATATCATCAAAGTTATTGTTTTTAACTATTGGTGCATCTATTAAAATTGGCTCTTTTATCTCACCCTCAACAAGTGCTAGATAAGTTTTAGTTACCTCACGATTTTCAAATAGCATCTTTATATCTTTTTCAACTTTTTTATTTTTTGAACATATAATAAGCCCACTCGTCTCTTTATCTAACCTATGAGTAATATTTGCATTTTTCCCAAATAGGTATTTTACTTCATGAGTTATTGAGTATGAAGTTATTCTTCCAGCTGGATGAACTAAAACTCCACTTGGCTTATCAAAGATTACAAAATCATCTGTTTGAAAGATTGGTTTAAGGTTTTGGCTTGATGGGATAAAAAGTATAACTTCAATCTCACCTTTGAAACTATATGCTTTTTTGACTACAGGTTTACCTTTTAGCAAGACTCGTCCCTTATCCATCCACCTTTGAGCTTCACCTAGAGAGATATCAAAATTATCAATCAAAAACTTAAAAACTTTAACTTTGCTTTGAGAAAAAAACTTCTTTTTTATATATGCCAATCTATACCTTTTTATAACAAAATAAGTGATAAAATCCATTCTATTATTAATAAGATTAAATTATTAAAACTTCTAAAAATATTAAGGAAAAAATAAGCATGATTGAAAGATATTCAAGACCAGAGATGGCAAGTAAGTGGACAATGCAAGCAAAATATCAAGCATGGCTAGATGTAGAGTTAGCAACTGTAAAAGCTTGGAATAAATTAGGACTTATACCTGATGATGATTGTAAAAAGATTGTAGAAAATGCCGATTTTAATATAGAGAGAATAGACGAGATAGAAGCAGTTACTAAACATGACCTTATCGCTTTTACTCAAAGTGTTAGTGAATTTTTAGGTGATGAGAGTAGATGGTTTCACTATGGTATAACAAGTAGTGATTGTGTTGATAGTGCAGTTGCTTTGCAGATGAAAGCTTCACTAGAGATTATTATCGAAGATACAAAAATCATGATGGAAGCTATAAAAGTAAGAGCTGAAGAACACAAGATGACTCTTATGATTGGAAGAAGTCATGGAATACATGGAGAGCCTATAACTTTTGGTTTGGTTTTAGCTGTTTGGTATGATGAGATGGCTAGACACTTAGTGAACTTAAATCAGACTATGGATGTTATCGCAGTTG
>DQSO01000055.1 GCA_015663225.1 Campylobacterales bacterium | reverse complement strand
TCTTTACGAGCAAGTTCTAAAAGTTTATCAGCAAAAATAGCTGTTGCACTTTTATCTCCTACTTTTTTTATACTCTCTCCACTATCTAAATCAAATTTACCAACACCATGCCAATGCTCATAATGACCCTCAGCTATCTTATAACCCTTTCCTTTAGTAGTTTGAGCATGAACTATCACTGGTTTTTCTAATCTTTTTGCCATCTCAAATGTATCAATAAGTTCTTTTAAGTCATGACCATTAACAGGTCCTATATACTCTATCCCTAACTCTTTAAACAATAAACCAGGTGTAATAAGTTTCATACTCTCTTCAAATTTTTTGGCCATATACATAGTGCCATCAGGTAGATGTTCAAGAAAACTCTTGGTATGTTTTTTCATCTTTTGATAAAATGACCCTGCCATAACATGAGAAAGATAGTTACTTATTGCTCCAATAGGCTTTGCAATACTCATCTCATTGTCATTTAAAACTATTACTACTGGGTATTTTTTATCTCCTAGCTCATTTAATGCTTCATAAACCATACCAGCACTCATTGAACCATCACCTATCAAAGCTACTGGAACTCTACTCTCACCTTTAAGCTTTATAGCCTTAGCAGCTCCAACAGCAAGTGATATTGAAGTTGAACTATGCCCAGCTATAAAATAATCATCATCACTCTCACTAGGTTTTGTAAATCCACTTATCCCACCAAACTGACGAAGAGTTTTAAACTCCTCTTCTCTCCCCGTAAGGAGTTTGTGTGCATAACTTTGATGCGAAACATCAAAGATAAAGGGATCACTTTTACTATCATAAACAACATGCATAGCTACTATAAGCTCAACTGCACCCAAAGTAGAACTAAGATGTCCACCATTTTTACTAACAGTATCAAGTATTTTTTCTCTTATATCTTTACAAATATTCTCTAACTCTACAATAGATTTATCTTTTAACATTCTAACTCTCTTTTATTAATGCCAATGCCCTTTTAAATCTTGTCTCGACAGTTGCATCTATATTTTTATTTTCATTATACAGCATAACTCCACCCTTGGTGATTGAACTATCTTTTGTTATGCTCAAACAATTTGGCTCAAAACTTTTTAATATCTCTTCATAATCAGTAGGATTTACCACTAAACTAACACTTGTAAAATCTTTTATCTCATTTAGTAAATGTCTGGTTATTGCTTTAGCTACACCAACTGAACTCTCTTCTAGCTCCTTAACAATAACTTTTTTAGCTATAGCTATAGAGGTCTCTATAAGTTCATCTTCAATCTTATCTAATTTTGACTCTATTTCAATACTACTCTCTTGTAGTTTTGTAATAGTTGAAATATATTGAATTTTTAACTCTTCAACTTCACCTATTGAATCATTAACTGCCTCTTTAACACCCTCTTGATAAGAACTTTCCTTTACATTCATAATCTCAATTTCATGCTCTTTTTCACTATTTTCCAATTTCATCTGTAAAGCTATAACTTCGCTACTAAGCATATCTATTTTTTTTAGTAACTCTTCATGTCTACTATCACTATTTTCTGGCGGCTTTGACTCATCTAAATCTTTATTTTCATCTTCTTTAAAACTACTTTCAAAAATAGATGTTATATCTTGATATTCACTATCTTTTTCCCTATTAAGTGATTGAAATTGAAATTTTTCTATTTTATACTCTGAAATATTCTGTGAATCAATAATCTTCCCCATCTATTCAATAACCTCATCAGCATCACCAATCTGTATCTTACCAAGTTCTGCCATTCTTTGAATCTCATCAACAATTTTTCTTTGAGCCTCTTCAACATCTTTAACTTTAACAGGACCTAAAAACTGTAACTCCTCTTCAAAAGCCTCCGATGCTCTTTTACTCATATTATCTAAAAACTTTTTCTTTAGTGTGTCTGATGCAGCTTTAAGTGCTATCATGAGATTATTTTTATCAAGATCTTTAAGTATCTCTCTAATAGAATTTTTATCCAACTTCGTAATATCTTCAAATGTAAACATCAACTCTTTAATAGCATTAGCCAACTCAATATTTTCTTTTTCTATCTTCTCCAATGTACTTTTTGAGGCTTTTTGACTAAGTTTATTTAGAACATCAGCAACTGCCCTAGGACCTCCAACTTCAACTTTATAGGAAGTTAAAGCTTCTAGTTTACTCTCCAAGATTGCAGAAATTCTTTTTATCACCGAAGGTGAGATATCACCTAGATTTGCCATACGAAGAGTAACCTCCGCTCTTAAATCATTTTCAAAATATGAAATAGTATCAGCAGCAAGTGAAGGATCCATATGGGCTACAATAAGAGCTATTGTTTGAGGGTGCTCCATAGTTATAAATCCAGCTAATTGTTCTGGCTTTACCTTATTCAAATAACCAAAACTTTTTGATTCACCTAAATCTCGTGAAAGTTTATTTAAGATAGATTGTGCTGTATTTGATGGAAATGTCTTAAATAAAATCTCTTTAGCATACTCTAATCCACCACCAACAATATATTTATTTGACTGTATAAGTGCACTAAACTCTTCTAGTACCGCACTTGCTACTGGTTTATCTAATTGTTTCAAAGTTGCGATAGAAGCACTAAGACTTGTTATAATATCAATATCTAAACTAGCAAAAATTTTAGATGTTGTATCATCACCAATCTCAGTTAAAAATATAGCTATCTTCTCTTTTGTTGTAAGATCTGAATATACTTTTTGTTGTTCGTCAGTTAAATTTGTTTGCATTTAAAACATCTCCCTCTCATCAACCATTGATTTTATGATTTTAGCAACTTCTTCAGGAGATGCCTCTATATCTTTTTTCAATCTTTCCAGCATTACATCATGTTTAATATCATCTTTATCTAAACTGCCACCAATTCCAAGTTCACTCTCCACTTTCTTTTTCATCTTGTTATATTCATCAAGTGCACTTGTATCTTCATCACTAACTATACTCTCATCACTCTGAACCTCTTCAGCAATATCCTCTTCAAAATTATGTAACATTCTCTCTCCAAAAGGAGCAATAATTTTTTTATAAAAAATAATTAGTAAAATTCCCGCAAAAAGGTATTTCAAAAGTGGTAAAAATGGATTCAGATAGTTATTTGCAAACTCAACTGCTTGGC
>DQSO01000003.1 GCA_015663225.1 Campylobacterales bacterium | reverse complement strand
TATATTTTCACCTTTTCTAACATTTATCTTAGTTGATAGGGCTTCTGCATTTATTTTTTCACTATCAATTTCAACTACGCTATCATAGTACCCTTGACTCTCAAGCATACCTTCAAGACCTTTTTTAAGATTTTTCATCTTAGTCTCGTCGTAACTGTCACCTTTTTTAAGACCAGCACTCTTTATAATCTCTTTGTTTCGATCTTCACCCAGACCTTTAAGTACTACTTTTGCTAAAACTGGTTTCTCTTTCACATGATAAGTTAGTACACCATTACTCTCATCAACATAGATATCATCAAAATATTTTTGAGCAAATAGTTTTTTAATACTCTCATTTATTTTTTCATCATTAACATCGCTTCCAGGTCGTATATCTATAATCTCTTGTGCAATTTGAGGAGATATATGGACTAATCCTTCAAATCTAACATCACTTACAACACCAGCAACAAGAAATGATGAAGTTGCCATCAAAAGCAGACTTCCAGTTCTAATTAACCTATTTTCTCTAATCATAAATCATACCTTTTGTATTATTTTTCAATATGGTATAAAACTTTTAATTAATCCTTAATCAAAGTTAAATTAAAATACCATAAAAAAGGTATTTATGACAGTTTGTATAGTTGGATTAGGACTTATGGGTGGTTCTTTCGCTCTTAGCCTAAAAAACTCCTTAAAGATTTGTACTATTATTGGTTATGATCTAAATAAAGATCATCAATTTCAAGCAAAAAACTTAAATTTAGTTCATCACATTGCTAAAGATTTTGACGAGGTAAAAAAAAGCGACATTATTATTTTAGCAATTCCAGTAGAAGCTATTATAAAAACTCTTAAACTGCTTGAGGGTATTGATAGCAAAACTACTATCATAGATTTAGGAAGTACAAAAGAAAAAATCTCTATACAAACACCAAAATCTATAAAGAAAAACCTCATCTTAGCTCACCCTATGACTGGAACTGAAAAAGTAGGACCATCAGCAGCTTTTAGCACTCTTTATAGAGATAAAATAGTAGTTCTTTGTGATTTGGAACACTCTGGTAAACATCAACAAGCTCAAGCTATAAAAATATTTGAAGCACTCAGTATGAAGATATCATATATGAAGTCAAAAGAACATGACTCTCATGCAGCTTTTATATCCCATCTTCCTCATGCAATAAGTTTTGCACTTGCAAACTCAGTTTTAAAACAAGAAGATCCAAAAAGTATATTAGCACTCTCTGCTGGTGGGTTTAGAGATATGAGTAGAATCGCAAAAAGCTCTCCTATCATGTGGAGTGATATTTTCAGACAAAATAAAACAAATATTCTTACTTCAATAGAAGCTTTTAACAAAGAGTTAACCTATTTAGAGAAACTTATCAAAGATGAAGAGTGGGAAAAGATGCAAAAGTGGATGAAAAATGCAAATTTATTGCATAACATCCTCTAAAAACTTATCTACCCTCGCAGATGATAAAGGTTTGCTAAAGTAGTAACCTTGAACCAAGTCACAACCAGCAGCTTGAACAAACTCAAACTGCTCTTTAGTTTCAACACCTTCAACCACAACTTCAAGACCCAATCCTTTAGCTAAAGATATAATCACATTGAAAATCTTCTGATCACTTTCACTATCAACTATATCATCCACAAAAATTTTATCAATCTTAAGCTTCGTAATAGGCAGTGATTTTAATCTTGACAAAGATGAATACCCTGTACCAAAATCATCTATAGAGATACCTACACCAAACTCTTTAAGATTTCTTAATACCTCTTCAACTTTTTCAATATTTTCCATTAAAAAGCCCTCTGTTACTTCAAGCTCTAAAAGTTCAGGTTTTATTCCTGTTTGCTTTATAATATCTTTTGTAGTTTGTTCAAGATGATTTTGTGTCAACTGCTTACTAGATATATTTGCAGCTATTTTTATATTATATCCTCTATCTTGAAACTTCTTTATCTTTTGGCAAACACTACTAAGTACCCACTTACCAATCTTAACCATAAAACCACCCTCTTCTGCAAGGTGAATAAAATAATCAGGAGTAATCAATCCATATTTAGGATGTTTCCACCTTACAAGTGCTTCAAAAACTGATAGTCCACCATGCTGTACATCAACTATTGGTTGATAATACATCTCTAGTTCATTATTCATAACTGCACTTCTTAAATCATTTGTAAGCTCCATCTTCTCTCTTGAGTCTGCATCCATCTCTTCTGTAAAATATTTAAATGTATTTTTTCCTGCACCCTTTACCTCATACATCGCCATATCAGCATTTTTAATAAGTGCATCCATATCATCAGCATCATCAGGATAGATTGCTATACCTATACTACTACCTATGTAACCCATCTCATCTTTTAACTTTATAGGCTTTGATAACTCATCTATAATCTTTTGTGCAACTACTGAAGGATATGCATTATCGGTTATATCATCTAAAATAACAGTAAATTCATCACCACCAAGTCTTGAAACAACATCTTCTGCTCTTAGTACAGATTTTAATTTATCAGCTACCTCTTTTAGAAGTATATCTCCATAATCATGCCCCAAAGTGTCATTTATAGTTTTAAAATTATCAAGATCTATAAACATCAGTGCTACTTTTGAGCTGTTTCTTTTGGATTTAGAGATTGAATTAGTTAAACTATTATAAAACAGAACACGATTTGGAAGATTTGTCAAAAGATCATAGTGAGCTAACTTATCTAGTTTTTTCTCAGTCATCTTTTGTGAGCTAATATCAGTATAAATCCCACCAATTAGTGATTGTTCTCCTCGATTTAGTAAAAATCTATTTGTATGAAAATATCTATGTGTATCAAATCTATCAACTAAAACCGTCTCTCCAGAAACTATATGTTCATCAAGAAGTATTTCAGTCTCTTTCTCAATCTTCTTTAACTCTTTTAGACTAAATACTTCTGATAAGTGCTTGCCTATCAATGTTTCAACACCAAAAAAATTATTTATATATTTATTTGAAAATGTAAATATATTATTCATATCTCTTATATATGCAGCAGCAGGAAGACTTTCCATAAAGAGTTCAAACTCTTCTTGTGAACGTGCAAGTTCTAACTGAGCAGTTTTTATATCACTAATATCTGTTAAAAAACCCACTACTCTTTTTACATTTTTACCATCTTGTGCTATTTTTCCT
>DQSO01000101.1 GCA_015663225.1 Campylobacterales bacterium | reverse complement strand
TTATTTTCGATATTTTTTTGTTATCATAAATACTTGCATGAGTATTTCCAAAATCAATCAGTAACATCTACAAGCCTCCATCTGTACTCTTTAAGAAGCACCTTAGCTTTTGAACATAATGGTGCATTCAAAATAAGTATTTTTTTCTTGAAATTATGCCCTTGAAGATATAATAATTTTAAAAACAACTCTTCAAAATCTTGAACATCTTTTTGTAAAAATCTACTTTTTTTTGCAACACTAAAAATTGATATGTAGTTTGAATTTTGATCAACTCCAGTAAAAATTTTAATCTTCTTTCTTGTACTTAAAAGAGATAAATCAACTGGATTTAGTTTTTTTAATATCATTTTTTTATCAAGTAGTACCTGTACAACTTCCTTCAAAGTTTTCCTTTTTGTGAGAGTGGATGAAATTTGTTTACCGAATCCTCTAAATCTTTTCTTTGAAGATGCATATAAATTCCTGTTGTTATGATACTACTATGACCTAAAAGTTCCTGAACAACTCTTAAATCTGCACCTCCTAGTATAAGTTCAGTAGCATAGGAGTGTCTTAAAACATGTGGTGAAAAATTTAAATATTTTTTTACTATTTTAAAAGCTGATATACGACTCAACTGTCTCTCTTGATAATTTAGCCAGATAAACTCTTTTTGACATGATAAGCTATTATGATACTTTTTAATGGCATCAAGAGCAATATTAGGTACAGGAACTATTCGCTGCTTATCTCTTTTAGCATTTAATACTTTTACCCAATTTTTTTCAATATCATTTTTTTTTAAATTTAGTGCTTCACTTACTCTTAACCCAGTTGAATATAAAAACAGTATAAGTGAGTAGTCTCTTAAGCCAAAACAGGTTGATCTATCTATTAGATTCAATAACTCCATAAGCTTATCATGTAGAATATATTTAGGTAGTGTTTTAGATGTACGACTCAATGTTATATTTGGTTTTTTATCAATAAATCTCTGTTTTTGACAAAAGTTAAAAAAAGAGTTTAAAGAAGATAGTTTACGATTAATTGTAGTTTTTTTTTCTTGAGTAGCTAGGTAATTTATAATATCATCTAAATTTAAAGTTATCGCATCTTTTTTTATATAGCGCTCAACTTGTAAAATATCACTCTCATATGCTTTTATAGTTTTAATATCTAGTAGTTTTACAACTGAAATATACTCTATAAAAGCATCTAATTCTTTTGACATATTAAGGTAGATATATAACTTTATCCCCAATAAAAACTTGACCTTTATAGCCTATAACTGGTACATTTACTTCATCTGCTAGTTCATAAACTTTATGAGAACTTAAATCTTTTTGAATTTCAATAATAAAACCTTTTTTCTCAACAGCATAAATCATATTACCACTAAATGCCGTACTAAAAATTGCAAATGGAAGTTTTAATTCACTAATTTTTTGAAGTTGATTATCAAGCAGTATTACACTTCCTGCTTTTGTAAAAATATATACTTGATTATCTATATATAGTATATCTTTTACTCCAACTTTATAGTTTTTTATATCAGTTGGTGTTATGGAGATAACTTTTGAACTTGTTGCTGCTACCATTATATTATTATGAACACCTAAAAATATAACATTATTAAATATTCTTCTATCACTTATAGCAATATCTCTTAAAATTCGTTTTTTATTTAAATCCATAATAAGAAGTCGCCCATCTAGTGTTGGGAAAACAACTAAATCATTTAAAAATAGTGGATTTGCAACTCTTGCATCAACTGCTACACTATCTTCTAGCTTCTCCTTATAAAGAAGTTTGCTAGCAGATATATCATAAAGGAGTAGAGCATTATTTGAATCAAGCATTGCTAAAAAATTTCCTCTTTTTGTACATGATAGTATTTGTGCAGAAAATTCATTCGAAAAAAGCTCTGAACCATCATTTTTTGATAGTATTTTTAGATTTCCATGAATGTCTGAGATAGCTATCTCGCTACCATTATCACTTAAAAACTTAAAATTTGAAGGAATATTAAAACCAGTTAAAAGACCAGATTTTTTTGTTACTACTTGTCCATCTGCAAATGTAGCACCATCTCTTGATACATCTTTTAGTAAAGAGTTTAAAGATTCTTTATACTCTATCTTCCCAGCAATTGATGATGGCTCAAAATAAGTTTTTGAAGAACACCCGCTCAACAAAATTATAAAAATTGTAATGAATAATATATAAAACTGTTTCATTTTTTTCCTATTTAATATAGTGTTTTAAACTTTGTGATATTTGATACAATACAGAAGATGGTCCTATAAATGATAGTGCATCTTTCGCTTTTTTAGTATCGTTGTTTTCTAAACTCACAATTGCAGCCTGTGCTATAGCAAAATCTTTTAATATAGCTCCGTCACTTTGTGAGTAAATAAGTAAATCTTTTTTATTTAAAGATGCTATTTGATAAGAGAGCAAACTTTTTAATATCGGATCACTTAAAGAGTCTGCAACTTTTTGCAAAGAGTCTTTATCTGCTGATACTACAGTAGTTTGGTATTTGTATAGTTCATACAGCTTTGGATTTAAATTTTTTAACTCTAACTCAGTAGCTTCATCTACTTTAACATCTTTTTTTATGAGTGACAGATATAGTTTATTTGATTGATTAAGGTTTTTTTCTTGGATATAGCTATACCCTAAACTTGCGAAAACCGTAACTAAAATAATAGTTGCCCCACCGATAATAAGTTTCTTATATTTTTTAAATATAGTCTCAACTTTTATGACTGATTCTAAAAACTGTTCTTCTGTATTTAACTCTTCTTTTACCGCTGAAATATTCTCTTTAAGACTCAAGTTTTATCCCCTATTATTAATATAATAGACAAATATATCACATATATTATTAATTATTAGACAATATCTGTTATACTAAAACTAGTAAATATATAAATAAAGGTTTGTTTAAGATGAATATAGACGATGAACTACTGAGCAAGTTAGAAAAACTCTCTTCAGTTGAGATAGCTAGTGAAAAAAGAGAAGAAACTATTAAAGAGATAGGGAAAATTGTCGATTTTGTTGAAAATCTAAGTGAATTAGATTTAGGCAACAAAGCAGCATCTTTTTCTACGATAGAGGGTGGTACTCCATTTAGAGAAGATATTCCTTCTATAAATCCTCAGATTATTGAGGATATATTGAAAAATTCACCAAAAAGTGAAGGAGGCTTCTTTGTTGTTCCTAAAATCATAGAGTAAGGAATAATAAATGAGCGAGACCGTAACACAAACACAGATGATGGATATACAAACACTACTAAAAAATATAGTAGTTCATAAAGCATCAGATCTCCACCTAGTAAGTCGAAGTGAACCACAAATTAGAATAGATGGTTCACTTATCGCACTAAATCTTCCTGTACTAGATGGTACAATGATAGAGAAGATGTGCTATACACTTCTAACAG
>DQSO01000015.1 GCA_015663225.1 Campylobacterales bacterium | reverse complement strand
AATAGTAAACGAAAATGATATTATTACTAATTTACCAAATGTTGAGGGTGCTTACATTGTATTTGATCATCACTCTAGAGCGATGTAGCACGATATATGGTAAAACTATTGTTCTTGATTTAATATCTGAAGAGATTATCTATCTAGGTAATCGTTTTATGCTATATGCGATTTATCTTGATATGGAAATTTCCATTCACAAAATGTGGGGATTTCAAAAGAGAAATATTTTTTATTCAGTTGGAAAATCCATTATTAATAAAGAATCATCTTTAAATATTGGTGCTTTGATGCTAGAGTACAAAGATGGAGGTCATTTAAATGCTAGAACTTGTAAAATTTCTCATGAATCTGCAGAAATAGTATTAAAAGAAATTATATCAAAGATAGAAGAACAAGCTCTTTTTACTGTATAAAATTTTATGATACAATAGTATAAAAAAGGAGCTAGTTTATGAAAAAGGTTTTTTCACTACTTATTAGGTATGGTCCACTGCTATTTTCACTGTTTAGAAAATTTAGAAAAAAATAAAATATTATTAGAGTGATGAAAAAGTGTTACAACTATTGATATTACCGCTGTTATAACCTCTGTAAAACCACTCTTTTCTTTGTGATGCGCTTCCATGAGTAAAAGAGTCTGGTACGACTTCTCCACCTGCTTGTCGTTGAAGTGTATCATCTCCAATTCTTGAAGCTGCATTAAGAGCTTCTTCTATATCCCCTCTATCTAAGAGTTGTTTTTTATGATCAATTTTTTTAGCCCAAACACCTGCAAAACAATCAGCTTGAAGTTCAGTTTTAACTGATAGCTTGTTTGAATCTATTTTATTCATATATTTTTGTTTTTTATGAACTTTTGGTAGTATCCCAAATAAATTTTGTACATGATGGCCTATCTCATGAGCTATTACATAGGCTTGAGCAAAATCACCTTTAGCTTTAAACTTGTATTGAAGTTCATCAAAAAAACCTAAATCTATATATACTTTTTGATCACTTGGACAATAAAAAGGTCCCATTTGACTATGAGCCTCTCCACATCCTGAAGTTGTAGTGCCTCTAAACATAACTAGAGTTGGTTTTTTATATCTTAAAGAGTTTTGAGTAAATATTTCTTGCCATACATCTTCTGTATCTTTTAAAATAACAGATACAAAAGCCGCATGTTCTTCATCTTTTTTTGTAGGTTTATACTCTCTTGTTTGAGCTGAAGAAGAGATAGTTTCAGAGATAACTGAGTTTAAAACTGCACCCATATCTCCACCGCTCATAATATATGCAATAACAGCAGTCATAATAATACCGCCAATGCCAGTGGCTTTTTTACCGCCTGACATTCGTCGTCTATCATCTACATTTGAACTACCTTCTCGTCCTCTCCATCTCATTAAAAATCCTTAGTGTGATTCCTCACTATACTTTAACTTTATACTCTTCTCATTATAAAGTCCTGTACCTACTGGTATCATACGACCTAAAATAACATTTTCTTTAAGATCTTCTAAATGATCCGTTTTAGCAGCTATTGAAGCTTCTGTTAGAACTTTAGTAGTCTCTTGGAATGAAGCTGCCGAGATAATACTATCACTACTAATAGCTGCTCTAGTAACACCAAGAAGTGTAGGCTCAGCAATAGCTGGTTCTCCACCCATAGCTACCATCTTATCATTTGCTTCTCTAAGTCTTTTTTTACTTATCAAATCTCCAACGATAAAATTAGTATTTCCACTATCGACTATCTTAACTTGTCTCAACATTTGAGATATTATTACCTCAATATGTTTATCACTAATAGCAACACCTTGAGATCTATATACTTGTTGTATTTCACTTACTATATAGTAGTGAAGTGCTTTTTCTCCAAGAACTCTAAGAATATCATGTGAGCTTATCTCACCATCAGTAAGTTTCTCACCAATTTGAACAAACTCACCAGCATGAACAAGTATCTGTCTATTTTTATCTATCATATACTCTTTAACTTCACCATTAACAGTCTCAATAATAACTCTCTCTTTACCTCTTAAAGGCTTACCAAATCTTACAGTTCCAGCTACTTCTGATATTGAAGCTGAAGCTTTCGGTTTACGAGCTTCAAAAACTTCACTAACTCTAGGAAGACCTCCAGTAATATCATGAGTCTTTGTAGCACTTTTTGGTGTACTAGCTAGTGTATCGGCAATATTAACTTCATCACCATTTGCAACATAGATTGAAGTTTTAGGCTCAAGAAAGTATCTTTTTATCTCTCCAGAACTTGTAGCTAAAGTAATTGCTGGTTTATAACCTGCTGGTATATATTCATTTACAACCAATCTTACTTTACCACTTAACTCATCAGTTTGTTCTACTACAGTAAGTCCTGCTTCTATATCTTCTAGTGCTATTGTACCATTAACTTCAGCAATAATTGGAGTAGAGTATGGATCCCATTCTGCAATAGCTACTCTTTCATCATTTTTAGGATGAGCTATCAGATCACCTTTATTTACAGCAGAGTTATCATCAAAATCTAAAATAGAATCTCTAGGAATATAATATCTAGTAGCCTCTCTTCCATCACTATCAACAATAATAGAAAAGAGACCTTTTTCAGTTACAACATCCCCTGCTTTGCTATCATGAAATCTATCAAGATAATCACCAACAAGTTTATAATATTTAACAGTTCCGGCTGATCTTGTTTTAATATTCTGAACAACTGGAGCTCCATCTTCAATCAATAATTTACTTGCAAAAGTGATACTATGTGGTATATTCCAAGCCTCTTTAATAACTTCAACTATACTATCATTTTCAGATATTTCATCACCATCACTATGTGGAATATATAATTTACCATCAACTTTACCGCTAATACCAGCAAGCTCATTTGGTTTTGCAATATCACTTTTTCTAAGCATAAACTTAGAAACTTCTTTACCTTTAGTAACAGTTACAACTACTTCTTCATGTGCAAAGTCAATAGAAAGTT
>DQSO01000063.1 GCA_015663225.1 Campylobacterales bacterium | reverse complement strand
CTAAAAAAACTTTTAGAAAACTCTCCTAGAATTGAAGAAGTAAACTACATCAACAAAGTATCTACTAAAGAAGTTTACACTCATACTAATGGTAGCTGGGATAGTGTGAAGTTTAAATACAAAATACCAGAAAAATCGAACAAAAATATTGTAGTTATAGACTTTGGTGTAAAAATAAATATCTTAAATGAACTTGTACAAAGTGGGTTAAATGTAGAAGTGATACCATCAGATTTTGATGCTACGGCTTTAATCCAAAGATATAAAGATGGTAAAATTAACGGAGTATTTTTATCAAATGGTCCTGGTGACCCACTTATTTTAGAAGAGGAAGTTGCAAAAGTAAAAACTCTAATAGAAGCAAAAATACCAATGTTTGCCATATGTTTAGGTCATCAAATACTCTCAATAGCTCATGGATATGATACATATAAACTAAAGTTTGGACAACATGGCGGAAATCATCCAGTTAAAAATCTTGATACAAACTTTGTTGAGATAACAGCACAAAACCATAACTACAATGTTCCTGATACTATTTGTGAAATTGCATCAATAACACATAAAAATCTTTTTGATCAAACTATAGAGGGTGTAAAATATAATAACTCTCCGATATTTTCAGTTCAACATCATCCAGAAGCAAGTCCAGGACCACATGAGAGTAAATATATCTTTAAAGAGTTTTCTGATTCAATATAAGTATTGATTAGAGTCATTAACTTTACTTGCAGATAAAGATATAACTCTTCTCATGAATAGAGAAGAGATAGTAAAAAATTCTTTCACTTGAATGAAATGTATAGTTACAATATAAAAAATAATCAACTTTATTGTGATGATGCGATTGTTAAACTCACTAAAAAAGAGTACTTACTTATAAGTATCCTAATTAAAAATAGAAATAAAATAGTTTTGAAAGATGATGTAAAAGATGCTATTTAGGATACTAAACTTGTAGATGACACTCTTGTAAGAACTCTTTTAAAGAGATTAAGAGTAGAAACTTTTAGAGGTATTGTAGAAACTATTGATGGTTTGGGTTATAAGATATGTTCAAATTAATAAATTTTATAATAATATTTAGTTATTATAATTATAAGGATTTTTAATGTTTAAGTATCTATACGGTCTATTTATTTTACTGTTTGTTAGTTTTGTAGGATTTAATATTTATAAAAGTGTGACAAAAAAGGATTTTAAAAGTAGTAGATTTGCTTGTCAAAAAGAAGTAGTAACTATCGAAACTTTTCGTAAACCAAAACTGATAGAAGAAGCTATTAGTTCGCTAAAAAATAAAAATTATAAGTTAATATCTAAGATAAGATTTTCAAAATATATGATAAGTAGACTTGGTAATTATATTGAAATTGCTGATGTTGATAAGATGATAAATAATGCTATATCAAAATATAAATCTGAAAACAATAATAAAACTACAGATTTAATAATAGATTATACCCTTTATGAAAATGACAAAAATGATCCTGGTAAGAAAACTGCTAAAAGTAAACTATATGCTGGATATATCTATCTAAATTTTAAACTTAATGAAAATATTTCGGTATATGATATTCAGATAGATTATATGAATATGGAAGCAAAAGACTTAAATAGTCGCATTGAGTGTGCTATAAAATCTTTTGTCAATGCAAATGATAAATAATTTGTTAATAAATTGTTAATCTTTAAGCTTATCTTACAAAAATAATCATTATAATAGCTCTTATCATGTGATAAGTACGTGACAAAACAATTTTTAAGGAGGTTTTAATGCAATCACAAAATGCATTAGAGTACGATTATACAGTCGCTAAATGGTTTGCTATTTCAACGATTGTGTTAGGTATTGTAGGTATGACGATTGGTGTATGGATAGCTTTTGAGTTAGCATTCCCTAGTCTAAGTAATCTACTTGGAGAATATGGTACTTTTGGTAGACTAAGACCATTGCATACTGATTCAGTTGCTTTTGGTTTCACACTAAGTGGTATATGGGCAAGTTGGTATTATTTTGGACAAAGAATTCTGAAAGTATCAAATGCTGAGTCAAAGTTTTTACTATTTATAGGTAAACTACACTTTGTACTATACATATTAGCAGTTGCAGCAGTTGTTGTTACTTTGTTAATGGGTATAACAACTTCAAAAGAATATGCTGAATTCGAATGGCCTATTGATATTGCTATTGTTGTAGCATGGGTAGTATTTGGTATTCATCTATTTGGTATGATAGGCATAAGAAGAGAGAAATATCTTTATATCTCAATGTGGTATATAATAGCTTTCTATGTAGCTGTTGCAATGCTATATCTATTTAACAATATGGAAGTTCCTACTTATTATGCTTCAGGTGGAATTGGTGCTTGGTGGCACTCAGTTTCTATGTATGCTGGAACAAATGATGCGATGGTTCAATGGTGGTATGGTCACAATGCAGTTGCATTTCTTTTCACAACTCCAATTATTGCGCTGATCTATTACTTCTTACCAAAAGAGTCGGGTCAACCTGTTTACTCTTATAAACTTTCACTTGCGGCTTTTTGGGGTCTAATGTTTGTTTATCTTTGGGCAGGTTCACATCACCTTATATATTCTACAGTTCCTGATTGGATGCAGACTATTGGTGTTGTT
>DQSO01000028.1 GCA_015663225.1 Campylobacterales bacterium | reverse complement strand
CAATAATGATTTTGCCACCAGCCTCAATCTTTTGAAGTCTATGTTCAACTTGAGGGAGAGTTGAAACTTGTTTTTTTATAGTATTAGTTGATATACCTAGGTGTTTTGCTATCATGATTGAAACTGCTATATTTATAGCATTGAAAGCTCCTAAAATTGGTGCAAAATACTCTTCATCATCTACTTTAAATGTTACTCCATCAAGGTTTGAGCTAATAAGGTGGATATTTTCTCCAAAAAGTTCAATCTTTTTATTTTCTTTTGGATCTACATTTGCAGTTGTATGGATAAAAGCTTTAGATAGATTTGTACTATTTAGTATCTCCATCTTGGTATTTCTGATATTTTCTAATGATTTAAAATACTCTATGTGAGCTGGACCAATACTTCCTACAACAGCTATATCATGATTTAAAAATCTTGCTATATCGTCTATGTCGCCTTTTTCTCTAGCACCAGCTTCTGCTATATAGATGTTACTATCATGTGGAAGGTCAATATTTACATCTTTTATTAAACCACCTATTGTGTTTACACTTCTAGGTGTTTTATATGTATTGAAAGTTGTTTTTATGATGTGATGAGTAAAGTTTTTTATACTTGTTTTTCCATAACTTGCTGTTATCGCTATTATCTTCGTATCCATTGAAGAAAGTTTTTTTATGGCTTTGTTTTTAAAAGAGTTGAAAACCATCTTTTCATAAAAGGTACTAAGAGCATATGCGATAAAAAGAGGGATAATTACACCAAGAGTTTGACAGTTAAAAACTGATAGACAAAGTATGTTACTTACTATTGTAATAAAAGTTAGAACTATAAAAAATCTTTTTACACGAGAGGTGAAAACCAATTTCTTATCAAGTCCTTTTTGCCATATAAAAATCGTAGGAATAAGTCCTAGATAAAAATATATCCAAAAGTAGTTACCGCTATAGTAGTAGGCAAATATAGGGACTAGAAAGTATATAAAGTGCCAAGATATTTTTTTATGTTTAAATATTACTCTCTCTATTTTATAGTTATACCATTGTAGGTTTGTTATAAGATAGTAACCTAGTGTTAGAACTAGAAGTATGTGAGAGAGTGTTGTAAGGGTGCTAATAGTTGTCATCTATTTCCTTTGCTATAAAGTTTGAGTTTGTTTTATTTAGAAAAAAGTAGTGATCACCTAAAAGAGGATAAAATTTACTTTTATTTATAAGGTTGTGGATAGTTTTTCCACTAAGAAGTGGTGTTGCTGTGTCTTGCTTTCCCCAAAATATAAGTGTTTTACCTTGGTAGTTTTGAAACTCTTGGTTAAAAACTTCATCAACTACATTTTTAAAAGTTTCATACATATTTTGACTCATATTATCAACATCTTTTGATGCAAATAGTTTATAAAATCTTCCCACCCCTAGTGGTTTTAAAAATTTAAATAGTTTGATTTTAAATCTTACTTTAAAAGATTTTGTAGGAACAATCCCCGCTGAACTTAGTAGAACTAAAAGCTTAGGTTTTAAAAGTGTTGCTACTTTGCCACCAAAAGAGTGACCAACTACAACATCAAGCCTAGCACCAATATCAGTTAAAAATAGTTTCATTATTTCATAGTAGTTATCTGTTGTTAGTATCGTATCATTTGTACTTTTACCAAAACCTGGCATATCTATGTATATGTGTCTAAAAGAGGGTATGGTATGTTTGAAACCTAGCTTACTAACTTCTTTATCACTTCCCCAACCATGTAAAAAGATGATGTCTTTTTTAGATGATGGGTTGAGTATTTCATAGCTTATTTTAAAAGAGTTACCATTGTATGTAATCTCTTTTATAGCCATTATTTAGACTTTTTTATTATAAATCTAAGTGCATTTAGTTTGATAAAACCTTCTGCATCTTTCTGGTTGTATACTTCATCTTCTTCAAAAGTTGAGAACTCTTCATCAAAAAGAGTATTTGGAGATGTTCTACCTACTATCATAACTGAACCTTTGTAAAGTTTAAGTCTAACAGTTCCACTTACATTTTCTTGAGTTTTATCTATAGAAGCTTGTAGCATCTCTCTCTCAGGTGAGAACCAAAAACCGTTATAGATAAGTTTTGCATATCGAGGCATCAACTCATCTTTAAGGTGTGCAGCTTCACGGTCTAGTGTAATACTCTCAATAGCACGATGTGCTTTTAACATGATAGTTCCACCTGGTGTTTCGTAACATCCTCTAGCTTTCATACCAACAAATCTATTTTCAACTATATCTATACGACCGATTCCATGTTTGTTTCCAAGCTTATTTAACTCTTCTAATATTGTTGCAGGAGTTAATATTTTACCATTTAGTGCTATTGGGTCTCCATTTTTATACTCAATTTCAATATATTCAGATTTATCTGGAGCATTTTGGGGAGATACTGACCACTTCCACATATCTTCTTCTGGTTCTTGATTTGGATCTTCTAACAAAAGACCTTCGTATGAGATGTGTAGTAGGTTTGCATCCATTGAGTATGGGGATTTACCTTTTTTCTGATCTATTTGTATTTTATGTTTTGCTGCATAGGCTAAAAGTTTTTCTCTTGAGTTTAAATCCCACTCTCTCCATGGTGCTATGATAGTTAGGCTTGGATCTTGACTAAGGTAACCTATCTCAAATCTTACCTGATCATTTCCTTTTCCAGTTGCTCCGTGGCTTACGGCATCTGCTCCCATTTTTGTTGCAATTTCAACTTGTTTTTTTGCTATTAGCGGACGAGCTATTGAAGTTCCTAGCAGGTATTCACCCTCATAGATAGTATTTGCTCTAAACATTGGGAATACATAATCTTTTACAAACTCTTCTCGTAAATCTTCGATAAAGATATTTTCCTCTTTGACACCAAGAGCTAGTGCTTTAGCTCGTGCTGGTTCAACCTCTTCACCTTGTCCGATGTCTGCAGTAAAAGTTATTACTTCACAGTTATACTCATCTTGTAACCATTTAAGGATAATACTTGTATCAAGTCCACCACTATATGCTAGAACTACTTTTTTTACTTCTTTTTTACTCATAAATCTACCTTAGTTAATCTTTTTTTTATTCTATCTAATCTTTTTTAAACCCATATAGGTTCTTCATCCAAAGTAGGGTGATTTTGCAAAATTTGATGTGGAGTGTAGTCAAATTTGTAATCAAGGGAGCTACAACCGTTAACTCCATATCCTAAATATATCCATTTTAGTTCAAGTTCATTTGCAAAATCTATCTGTTTAAAGAGTGAATATCTTCCTAGTGAGAGGTGAGAATAGTCTGGATCGTAGTAGAAGTAGATTGAGGATATGCCATCTTCTAAAAAATCTACTAAGTCAACACCAATAAGTTTTTTATCATCAAAGTATAGTATCTCTTTTCCATAAAATGAGTGACCATTTGTATATAGCTCTTCATAGGATGCTGGTGAGATAGCGAAGTAATCCCAGCCTTTTTTATCTTGCATAAATTTATGATATTTTTTATAAAGAGCCATATGTTCTATAGAGTTTGATGGTTTTTGTATTAGAAATTTTGTATATTTGTTTTTACTGTAGACTCTTCTTTTGGATTTTGTAAATTCAAATTTTGCTGCATCTACTCTTATGCTTAAACACTCACTACATTTAGAGCATTGTGGTCTAGAGAAGTAGTTTCCAAATCTTCTCCAACCTCTTGCAACCAACTTTGAGTTTATCTTCAATGAAGAGTCTTTTATATAGTTGTATTGCATCTTCATAGGTCTGTCATGAAGATATACACAATTTGTTTCAAGTGTTGAAAACTCTACTATATCTTCTCCTAGGTTATAAGATTTTTGCATTATCTACTTTTGTAGATTTTACCTAAAGAATCTCTTAAGTTATTAGCTAAACTCTCTCCATTGTTGAAAGTTGATTTGATATAACTATCAAAAGATATAAATATATCGGCTATTTCACCTTCAATATCTTTTGTATCTTTTCTTTTTGCTAAAACAGTCTCGTAGAAAGCTAACTTTCTTATATAATCATCAAGCTCTTTAAGTGGTTTTTGATTTTCACTATTTATAAGAACAAAAGAAGGAGTCTCATTTTTACCATTTATATCTCTTTTTATATCTTTTATAAACTCTATAGCTGCACCAGCTAAATTTGCAAAAAAGTCATAACCTTTTGATGATGTTTGATCTATCTTTTGTGTTATATTGCTAATGTTTCTATATACGATAAATGTCATTATCGCTCCTACTACTAAAAGGGTTGCCATGCTGCCCATATATACTCCTAGATTTTAATAATGTATTTTGTAACATACTTTAGTTATAATATCGCAATTTTTTTAAAGGTTTGATGATGAGAGATTGGTCTAAGAGTAGTTGGAGAGAAAAAGTAGCTTTACAGCAGCCTATATATAGTGATACAAATGCCCTAAAACAGGTAGAAGCAGAGCTTGGTAAATATCCACCATTAGTCTTTGCAGAAGAGGTTAAAAGTTTAAAAAAACATCTAGCAGATGTTACCGAAGGTAAGGCTTTTTTACTTCAAGGTGGAGATTGTGCAGAGAGTTTTGCTGAGTTTAATGCTAATAATATTAGAGATTTTTTCAAAGTATTCCTGCAAATGTCAGTTGTTTTAACTTTTGCAGGTGGAAAACCTGTTGTTAAAGTTGGTAGAATTGCTGGACAATTTGCAAAGCCAAGAAGTAGTGATATGGAGACATTTGATGGTGTAACACTTCCTAGTTATAGAGGTGATATTATTAATGGTATTGATTTTAATAAAGAGGCTCGTGAGCCTGATCCTAAGAGAATGATTATGGCTTATAATCAAGCTGCTTCTACTCAAAATCTTATTCGTGCATTTGCAAGAGGTGGATTTGCCGATCTTAATCGAGTTCATAGTTGGAACTTAGACTTTTCAAGTGGTCATGATAAGTATGAAGCACTTTCACAAAAGATAGCAGAGACTCTATCTTTTATGAAAGCATGTGGAATTAACTCTACAACAAATCCAAATTTAGCACAAACTGTACTTTATACTTCACATGAAGCACTTTTGTTAAACTATGAAGAGGCATTAACTAGAAAAGATAGTATGGATGATAAGATTTATGATTGTTCTTCTCACATGTTATGGATAGGCGATAGAACAAGAGGAGTTGATGGTGCTCATGTTGAGTTTTTAAGAGGTGTTGAAAATCCTGTTGGTATTAAAGCAGGGCCGACTACAACTGTTGAAGATTTATTATCTCTTATTGATACTATTAATCCCCAAAATGAACCGGGTAAGTTAAATATAATTGTAAGAATGGGTGCGGATAAAGTTAAAGATTACTATCCTAAACTTCTTAAAGCTGTTAAAGCTGAGGGTAAAAAAGTGCTTTGGAGCTGTGATCCGATGCATGGTAATACTTTTAAGGCCTCAAATGACTATAAAACAAGAGATTTTAAAAATATAGTAGCAGAGGTTAAAAGCTTTTTTGATATTCATAAAGCTGAGGGAACTATTGCTGGTGGTATTCACTTGGAGATGACTGGTAAAGATGTGACTGAGTGTGTTGGTGGTGGACAAAATATTATTGAAGAGGATTTAGGTAGTAGATACCATACTCATTGTGATCCACGACTTAATGCATCACAAGCACTAGAACTTGCATTTTTAATAGCTGATAATATGAAAGAGGCAAATAGTTAGTGTATAGCTTGGTATAAAATGTAAAGTAGTTGCCAACTCTTTGAATTTAAGAGTTGGCGACATAGTTTGTAAAGAGCTTTAGTTATTTAACACAATTTACTTTATCATCTGAAAATACTGGAGCTGGAAGTGGCTCAACAGTGATGTATTTTCTCTTTATCATCTTTGGTGCGATGTAGTTTAGTGTTGCATCTTCTGCGATTGGCTTATTGTAAGTAGTTGTTCCGATTTTTACACCAAATCCTACGTTTGTGTTTATGTCAAGGTTGTTATCATTGTGTTTATTTATACCTTTTACCTCGCCTATTAGGTTT
>DQSO01000176.1 GCA_015663225.1 Campylobacterales bacterium | reverse complement strand
TTCGAACCAAGAAGCTAAGTCCCTCATCGCTGATAATACTGCACCCTACGGGTGTGGGAATGTAAGTCGCCGCCGGTTTCCTTTTATTTATCTTAGATAGTAGAAATAAACTCTTTATAATCTGAGCTAGTACACTCTATATTGAGTGTAACATTATCGCCAAAAAATTTATCAATAATATTAATATTTAGTTTACTTAATTTGTATTCATATCTTTGTAGAGATCTATAGTCTAAGGTTATAGAGTAAATCTCAAGTTTTTTATATTCATTTAATATGGCATTATCAATAACAAGATTTGTTGAAAAGCTATAAGCTCTTACAAGTCCACCAGTTCCAAGTCTTATACCTCCAAAGTATCTAACAGTTATAACTCCAATATTTATGAGGTTTTTACCTTTTATTACTGCTAGTGTTGGTTTTCCACTAGTTCCCTTTGGTTCTCCATCATCACTACAATTTTCTATTATTTGATTAAATTCATTTAGGTATCTATAGGCATAGATAAAGTGTCTAGCTTTTGGATGAGATTTTTTAAGAGCTTCCATGGTAGTTTTAAAGTCACAATATGGAACTAAATATGAGATAAATTTTGACTTTTTTATCTCATATGTGGTATTAACTTTTTCTTCTAAAATCAGCAAAAATCAGCAATCAATCCAGACTTTAAAGCCTCATAAGTTTCAACTCCTGAGAGTTTTTTTACTATTTGGAGTGCAAAACATATAGAAGTACCAGGACCTCTTGAAGTTAAGATATTTCCACTCTCAACTACTTTTTTATCATCTCTAAAATTACCACTTTGTATAACTTCTTCATATGAAGGATAACAAGTATAGTCACCTTTTAAAACTCCAGCAATATCAAGTGCCATAGGAGCAGCACAAATTGCAGCAATATTTTTATTTGTTGCATTGAACTCTTTTATAAGTTTTATTACTCGTTGATCATTTTTTAGAAATTCTGCTCCGGGGATTCCACCAGGAAGAACCATCATATCAAAATCTTCACTTCTTACATCATCAAGAGAGTTATTTGCTAATATAGTTATGCCATTTGAGCCGTGAACTTCTTTAGTGTTTAGGTATGCAGTTACAACTTCTACACCACCACGACGAAGTACATCTATAATACTAACAGCTTCTATCTCTTCAAATCCATCTGCTAAAGGAACTAAAACACTTGCCATAAAATACTCTCCTTATTTAACTTTCTCTAAATACTCGCCTTTTACAGTATCAACTTTCACTATACTTCCCTCAAGAACATGAAAAGGTATTTGTATCACAGCACCACTCTCCAATGTTGCAGGTTTTTTTCCACCTTGAGAATCACCTTTAAAGTTTGGACCAGTCTCCGTTATAACTAGTTCAACAGTTGCAGGAGCTTCTATATCTATTGCATTTCCATTGTGGAAAAGGATTTCAACAGTCATACCATCTATAATCCATTTTTCAGTGTCACCAACTTGGTCATGTGTTAGACCTATTTGGTCATAAGTTGTTGTATCCATAAACTGATGCATCTCACCATCGTCATATAGGTATTGCATAGTTTTTTGTTCAAGGTTGGGTTTCTCGCACTTATCACCTGCATGAAAGGTTTTTTCTATTACTTTACCATTTAGGTAAGATTTGATTT
Organism: Campylobacterales bacterium; assembly: GCA_015663225.1. Lineage (GTDB taxonomy): Bacteria > Campylobacterota > Campylobacteria > Campylobacterales > QNZT01 > SZUA-1377. Next base: position 4,361 of record DQSO01000176.1, on the reverse strand, counting down.
TACATCTTACAAATGCTGCACCTTTTCCAGGTTTTACATGTTGATACTCTATTATCTTGTACGGTTTTCCATCAAGTTCTATTTTCATACCTTTTTTTAAGTCACTCATTGAAATTGTTGCCATTGTATCTCCTAAAATATTTATGTAATATTAACAAAAATTATATAAACAAAGCAACAAAATAATAAGAAAATATAGTTAACAAAGTTAATATTAGTTTAACTTACAAGTGGTATAATTTTCAATGATCTAGGAGTAGAAATGTTTAAAGTTATTTTATTACTTATTTTTACGGTATTTGAACTTTTTAGTGCAGTTATAAGTGGTAGAGTTATTGATGCTGATAGTGGAAGAGCTATTGCAAATGTAAAAGTAACTAGTGATTTAGAAACATATACTACAAAGAAAAATGGTAGCTTTACAATACATGGTGTAACTAACAGAGTCTCTTTTAGAGCAAGAGGATATAAAAGAGCAACTCTACAAGTTGGTAGTAAAAAGAATATTAGACTAAAAGCTGTTAGAACGAAAGCACTTTATGTATCAGCAAATGCTATTAATAATAAAAAGAAGATAAGAAAGATACTAAATATAGCAGCAAGAACTCAGATTAATACTCTTGTAGTTGATGTTAAAAATGCAAATGGTCATCTTACTTTTAAAGGTAATAATGCACTTGCTAAAAAAATAGGAGCTTATAAATATGCTTCAAAGGTTAATCCTAAAAAGTTTGTAAAATTTTTAAAATCCCATGGTGTTTATCTTATAGCAAGGCTTCCAATATTTAAAGATAATCTTCTTGCTAAAAAAAGACCAAATCTGGCTATACGAAGAGGTGGAGCAGTTTTTAAAGATCGTGATAAGCTTAGATGGGTAAACCCATATAAAGGGTTTGTTCATCAGTATAATATTTCAATAGCAAGGGAAGTTGCTAAATATGGTTTTGATGAAATACAGTTTGACTATATAAGATTTCCAGTTAAGAGTCGTTTGAAATATGGTCGCAAAAGTAATGCTACTACTAGAGTAAAAGCACTACAAACTTTTTTGAGAAAAGCTAAATATGCTCTTAGTCCATATAATGTATTTACTTCTATAGATACATTTGGTGTATCATGTTGGAATACAAATGATTCTGGTATTGGTCATAATATTAAAAAACTTGAGAAATATGTTGATTATATCTCTCCTATGTTATATCCATCTGGGTTTGGTTCAGGAGTACCAGGACTAAGAAATCCATTGAAAAATAATAAAAAAGTTATATATGATAGTCTTAGAAGTTCTATACGAAAACATAAAGTTAAGCCCGAACAGTTTAAACCTTGGCTTCAAGCATTTAATGACTATGCATTTGATAGAAGAAAATTTAGTAAAAGAGAAGTTGATCAGCAAATTAAGGCATGTGATAAAATTGGCACGGCTGGCTGGCTACTGTGGAATGCATCATGTAACTATGAGAAGTATTTTCCATATAGTAAAAAGTTAACTAAAAAGAAAAAGAGATATTCTAAAAAAAGTAAATATAAAAAAAAGAAGAGATATTTCAAGAAAAAAAAGTATAAAAAGAAAAAGAGAAGAGTAAAGAAAAAATATAAACAAGTTAAAAAAAAGAGATAATATAGTTACTAAAGTTTTGGTATCCACTGTTTGAAAAGTCGTCTACTATAAAAAGTATTAGGGTGATAAAAACTCCAGTTATGACTGCAAAAAATATTTTTGTATAGCTATATGGTCTATCTCCTGTTACTTGCCCAGTTCGTCCATTGATTGCAAATTGATAATTTTTATTTTTATATTTGTAGTTTCCGATCCAGATAGGGAGTAGTAGGTATTTAAAAGTTAGGTCGTTAAAGTTTGTTTTAATATTATCTATTTGTTGTTTATCGCCACCAATATCTCTTCTTACATCTTCTTTTATCCAATAATCCATAATCTCTTTTGCATAAATAAATCCATTGTCTAAAGATACTTGATATGTTTCACTTTCAAAGCCACTAAGGTATTTACTGTCATAAGGAACTAGATTTTCTAAATCCCATGGAGAGAGGTTTTTAGTTATTAGTCTTGGCAAAGATGAGGAAGCTCCTATTAAAATATCATCAAAAAATCTATCTATACTGCCACTTGCATAACTCCAGTCAATTCTCTGTTCTTGTACATCTACTCTAACCATACGACCATTTTTAACTATATTTTTAGTGACAGTTACATAGTATATATCACCTCGTTTTCCTTGATATTCACTATGTGTATTAGAGTCATAAGTCCAGTAGGGGATATATGTGCCATGTAATTTAGAGTTTTTTTGAAAGTATTTATTTAGAGAGTTTGGTGCAAACCATAGACTGTCTAGCCACTTTTTAAAACTAGTTTTTGCACTCTTTTGAGTGATAGAAAAAGGAAGAAGTGACTCGGGAGTTAGGTTATAAAATATATCAAGATTTGTAATTATTGGTGTACTGCAGTATGGACATTTTGTACTTCTTTGATATTGTGATAAAACAAAGTTACCTTTACAACTTGTACAATTTACCTCTAATTTATCTTCAAATATAGTTTTTGGTGAATTTTCAATCTCTTGTAGAGCATGTTTTAAATCATGTTCTACTATGGGAGTATTAGGAATTTTTATAGGTTGGGATGTTTCACAATATTCACATTGTAGTGCATTTGTCTTTGAACAAAAAACTAAACTTGCACCACACTGTTTACATGGAAATGAAGAGAGTTTAAATATTTTACTCATTAGCCTATTGGTGGAGGTGTTAAAAATTTATATATTGAGTTTAATTCTTCAAAACTTTTGGCACTCTCCCAATTTTCCATACCACTACTCCATAGCATTGAATTTTTTGAGAGTCTATTTCTTTTAATCATATCTTCAATCTCATCTATTGAGTAAGGACCATCAGGTTGATTATTTTTTGTGATATAGTACATTTTTTCATAGGGAGCTGGAATATAATCTTTTTTAGGAGTTGAATTGTCATTTTTAAAACTCTGAGCTAGTTTATCTGCCATAGCAAAACCTATACCCATACTTGCCATTGAGGAGAGATCACTATTTTTATCTAGTGCTGTAGCTGTTTTATATTTTAAATAGTTATCTAAATCTTTGATAACACCCATGCTGCTTCGCTCATCAATAGCTTTTTCAACCAAACTAGGAACGGATATATTTTCTATATGCAAATCAATAAGTTCTATTCCATACTCATCAAACTCATTTTGTAAATTTTCTTTTATATAAAGAGCAAGTTTTTCATAGCTTGCCGCTAAGTCTAGGAGAGGGATTTTTGAATCACCAACTATTGAAGTAAATTTTGAAATGATAATATTTCTCAAGCCACTTGTAATATCTTCTAAAATAAAGTGACCCTCTGTTCCAACAATCTCTTTTATAAATCTTTTAGGGTCATTTATTCGTATCTCATAAGTTCCATAAGCTCTTACTCTTACAACTCCAAACTCTTTATCTCTTAAAATAATAGGATTTTTAGTACCCCATTTAAGATCTAAAAATCTTCTCAAGTTACAAAAATATACTTCTGCTTTAAATGGAGAGTTAAAACCATGATCCCAGTGTTGAATAGTTGATATGATAGGGATATTCTTAGTTTCAAGTTCATAGATACCTGGTCCCAAAACATCAGCAATCTCACCTTCGTTTACAAAGACAACTGCTTGAGATTCTCGTACTGTTAGTTTTGCACCATATTTTATTTCATTGTTATATCTTGGAAATCTATAGACGAGAGTATCACTACTCTCATCAAGCCAATCTATAACATCTATAAACTCACCAAATATTTTATTCCATAAATTCATCAAATCTCCTAGCTATGAAGTTTTCTTTTTTCAGCTGCTACAAGTGCATCATGAAGTTGTCTCTCTATATCAAGAAGTTCTTTTTCTGCTTCTGCTCTTTTAACTTTTGCAGCATTTGTAATATCTAAAGACTCATTGATAGTTGCGATAAGAGTTTCATTTGCTTTTCTTACACTCTCTATATCAAACACTCCTCGTTGAGCTTGCTGGGTAACTTCTTTGTTTGCCTCTTGAAGTTTTTTAGCATTTCCTTCTAATAGTTCATTTGTAAAATCTTGCGCAGCCTTTATACTTTCACTAGCTTTTTTACTTCTATAGATTGTAACTGCTTGTGCTAGTTGATTTTTCCAAAGTGGAAGTGTATTTACAATAGTTGAGTTTATTTTTTCAACTAAAGTTTTATTGTTATCTTGGATAAGTCTGATACTTGGAAGTGCTTGAAGTGCAACTGTACGAGATAGTTTTAGGTCATAAACTCTAGCTTCAAGAGCTGTTATAAGAGCTCTTTTATCTCTAACTCCTAGTTTTT
>DQSO01000156.1 GCA_015663225.1 Campylobacterales bacterium | reverse complement strand
TCTTTCAGCCTTTTTACAGACTCCATATTTACCTTTGAACCTTCAAAGTCATAATCTTTTTCAAAATAAAACTTCTGCTCTCTTGCAAACTTTTTCTCTCTTTCTATCTCAATTTTTATCTGCTTTTGAGTTTGACTCATAGCTTTTGTAGTGTTAATATCTTTAGTAACTTTTTTCTCTGTCTTAACTTTAGATTTAACTTTTGTAGTATTATTTTCACTTGTTTTAGCAAATAATAGTGAACTAAATATCATAATAAACAGCAATATAAACTTCATAAAAATCCTTTTTGTCAAATTTCATCACATTGTACCATTTCAAAAGCAATATTTTGAAACATATTTAAAGATGAATACTTACAACTCAACAACACTCTCAAACATCTCCTTAATCTCCATCTCATGGCTTATCAAAAATATCTGTCGATACTGCTCTTTTATAGTGTGAAAAGCTTCAAGTATCTCTATACGACGAGCTTCATCTTGACTTCCAAATACCTCATCAAAAGCTAAAAATCCTATGCTACTTGCTCCATTTAATTCGGCTAGTGTTTTCGATATTGCAATACGAAGAACTAGGTTTGCTAAGTCTATCTCTCCTCCTGAAAATCTTTCTATCGGGTACTTTTTGCCATCATCATATATATAAAAATCAAAGTCATTGCTTACTTCTATGTGTTGGTATTTTCCTTTTGTTATGGTTGCATACATATCAGAGGCGATAGAGGATATTCTTGGGGCTATTTTTGAGTTTATCTTTGTTTTAAACTCTGATAGTGCTACTTTTATCTTGTCATAATCCACTAAGTCATCTTTTTTAGTTTGTACTTTTTCTAGCTTTTTTTCATTTTGTTTTAGTGAGTTTTGTATCGATTTTAGTTCACCTGATATTGAAGCTATCTTTACTTTTATATCTCCTACTATCTTTGTTTTTTCATCTTTTTGGTTAGATATTTCATCATATAGTTTTTGTTTTGATTTATGAGTTTGTTCATCGTACTCTATCTGTTTAAACTCTATGTTTTTTTCATCATATTTCAAGCGATAAGCTTTTATAGATTCGCTTATATTTTTTAGCTCTAACTCAACCAAATCATATCTTTTTAGTATAGTTTCAAGCTCTAAAATATACTCATATTTTGATTTTAACTCTCTCTCTTGTGTTATCATTTTTAGATGCTTTGGCTCATCATAAGTATAGATATCAAGTTTTTCTAACTCTTGTTTATTTATACTTCCTTGACCAACTACTTGTCTGAAATGCTCTTTTACAACCACCAAATCTTTTTGCTTACTTTGAATCAAGTTTATATTTTGTAAAATAGTCTGATAACTTTTGTTTAAAATTTCTATTTTCAACTCTTTATCTTTTACGATTTGCTCAGATATTTTCAAGCTCCCCAAAAGAATCTTTATTTTTTTTTCTTGAGTCTCTTGCAATATTTTATTTAGAGAGTTTATTACATTGTCATACTCTTCTAAAAGTGGTCTTGTACAAGTTGGGCAGTTTGAAGTTTTTCCAAGAGCCTCTATCTTTGATATTTTTTTATTTGTATCATCTATCAGTTTTTGCTCCCCACCTATTTGTGAAAGAAGTGAAGTTTTTACCTCTAGCTCTTTTTTTATAGTTTGTTTCAGACTGTTTATCTCATCTATCTTCGTTTTTTGCTCCTGTATGAGCCTATCATGCGAACTACACTCTTTTTCTAGCAGTGCTATATCTGCTTTGTACTTTGTCCATTGGACTCTTAGTTGAACTTGTTCTTTTTGTAGTCCCTCTTTTTTTAAGTGATACTCTTTAAACTTATCTTGCTCTTTTAGTAAATCTCTTAGACTAAGATACTCTTTTTTTGTAGCCTCCAAGCTCTTTAACTCACTCTTTTTTTTCTCCAACACTCTCAGCTCATCATCAAGTTTTTTCTGCTGTTTTATACTTGAGTCTATTGAGTTTTTTATAACTTCAAGCTCACTTGAAAATTTTAGTTTTTTATCTTTGGTAGCCTGAATTGAGAGTAACTCTTTTTTTAACTCTAACTCTTTTATACTAAGTTCATTAAGATTTTTTTCTTTAAGAAGTAACTCTTTTTCTAACTCTGATTTTTGCTCATTAAAAACTGATTTTTTTTCACTAAAAACTTTTATATCTTCATCACTTAACAGATACTCAGCAGAAGCTTTAATATCTCTTCTTAAATCTGTACTCTTTTCAAGTAATAACTTCTCAATAAAATCAATCTTTTGAAGTCCTAGAAGTTTTCTTATCATCTTTTTTCTATCTTCATTTTTCAAACTGCTAAGACTTGTAAGTTCCTTTTGTGAAGCAAACAAAGTATGAATAAAAGCATCTTTACTCATCTTAGTTAGAGAAATAATAGAGTTTGTAACCTCTCTAGCCCCTGATACTTGCAACTCTTCATTTTTATAAAGTTTCGCATTTGCACTCAAAGTTTTTCCTCGAAACTCTCTTACAACTCTATACTCACACCCTTCAAATTCAAAGATAAGTTCACATGATACGACATCTTTTGTAGTAGCATTTGCATATCTTATAGTCTCTTTCCAACCTCTCCCTCTAAGCTCTCCATAAAGCGCAAACAGTATCGCTTCAAAGATAGTAGACTTACCAGTTCCATTTTTACCGATAATCCCGATAAGACCCTGCCCAAACTCAATAGTCTTACTTTTGTATCTTTTAAAGTTTTCTAAGTTTAAACTAGACAATATCATCATGCACCTCGTCATAGTGAGAAAACAGCTCTTTCACTTTATCTTTGAGTCTATCAAACTCTTTGTCATCACTCTCATCTTTTATATGTTCCAAGAAAAAATCTTCCAAACTTACTGCCTCTAGATCCGAAAGAACTGTATTACTACTTTTTTTAAACTCTCTTTTTACACTAACACTCATCGCACCTTTAAATAGCTCCACAATATCAATAGTTTGTATATCTATTGATTGAAGTGCAGTTAAATTTTTTAACTGCACCTCTATGATATTGTCTTTTATATCATAGAGTTCTAGCGACTCAACTTCAGCTTCATAATCATCACAATCAATCACAAATGTTTTAAAACCTCTTATACTTATCTCTTTATACTCTACACTCAATTTATTTTCAAGGTTTAACAAAACAAACCCTTTAGAGTTTCGTTTATCATTTAGACTTGTTCTCTCAGTCGAACCACTATAATAGACATTTTCATGCTTTCCAACTTTACCAAATCCATGCCAATGACCAAGTGCTACATAGTCCATTTTACTAAACAAATACTCCTTATCATGTGGAAACACCCACTCGCCAAACTCTTGCATCAAATACCAAGCTCCAACACTACAATGAAGCATCATGATATTTTTTTTATCTTCATCTATATTTTTTTCACAAAGTTCTATTTGACTTAAAGCTTTTGTATCATCATTCATATGTGGCAATGTATGAAAAATCACATCATCAAACTCAATCTTTTTATACTCTTGATTATATGAAACATAGAGATTTTTAAAACTCTCAAATATCTTTAAAATAGGACTACTAAGATTTGTTCGAGGGGTTGAATGATTCCCAGCGATTAGTATAAAAGGAATCCCAAAAGAGTCTATAATCCCAACCTGTTCAAGGGCAAAAGTTATAGCACGATTTGATGGAGATGAACGATGAAATAAGTCCCCAGTGTGGATTATAAAATCTGGTTTTATTATCTCTATCTGCTTCACAACCTGAGAAAACGAGTCATAAAAATCAGCTTCTCTTTGGTTGATATTATTCTCATCTAAGATATCAAGGTCATTGTACCCTAGGTGTGTATCACTAAAATGTATTATTTTCAACTAAAACTCCATCTCTTCTTTCATCAAATCTAACTATAATATAATCCTTTTTATATGCTCTAGCGCCTGTATTCTATGAGAAATATCTTTTTTTATACCCTCATCAAGTTCACCCAAAGTAAGCTCAAATCCCTCCGGAATAAACATAGGATCATAACCAAATCCCTTATCCCCTCTAGCCTCATCAATAACCTCGCCATGCATCCAACCATG
>DQSO01000131.1 GCA_015663225.1 Campylobacterales bacterium | reverse complement strand
TCCTGCTTTGCCTTTGTGGTATGCTAAGTCTATACCTTTACAGTGGTCTAACACATAGAGCCAATCTCTTATATTTTTTCCATCTCCATATATTGGTATTTTGTTGTTTGATAGGGCATTTCTTATGATAGTAGGGATTAGTTTTTCATCGTGTTGTTTTGGTCCGTAGTTGTTTGAGCAGTTTGTTATGACTGTATTTAATCCAAAAGTTTCAAAATAACTTCTAACTATCATGTCAGAACTTGCTTTAGAAGCAGAGTAGGGCGAGTTTGGTGCATAAGGTGTAGTCTCACAAAATAGTCCTTTTTCCCCTAGTGTTCCATATACTTCATCTGTTGATATATGATGAAAACGGTTATTTTTATTGCCTTGCCATTTTTTATGAGCTACATCTAGGAGTGTAAAAGTTCCGTTTACATTTGTCTCTATAAAAATAGCAGGATTTTTTATGGAGTTATCTACATGGCTCTCTGCTGCAAAGTGGATAACACCCTCTATATGGTATTCATCAAATATAAACTCTACCAACTCACGATTGCAAATATCACCTTTTATAAACTTATATCGTGAGTGACCCTTAGTCTCTTTTAAGTTTTCTAAATCTCCTGCATAGGTAAGTTTGTCTAAATTTATCACATGATAATCCCGATTGGTTTCTAAAAAATATGGTACAAAGTTACTACCAATAAAACCTGCACATCCTGTTAGCAGTATTGACTTCATCTTCTCTCTCCTAGTTTTGTTAGACATTCACTTAGACTATCTTTCCAGTATGGTATTTTTATATTAAAATCATTTTTTATCTTTGACTTGTTTAATAGAGAGTAGCAAGGACGAGCGGCTGGAGTTGGATAATCTATTGTTTGGATTGGATCTATTTGGCACTCTAGTTTTGTCATCTTCATAATCTCTTTTGCAAAATCATACCAGCTTAAAACTCCCTCGTTTGAGTAGTGATATATTTCTACCTTGTTATTTTTAAGTTTTGGTAAAATATGAAGTATAGTATTTGCTAAATCTTTCGCATATGTTGGTGTTCCTACTTGTTCATAGATAACACCTAAACTCTCTTTAGTTTTTCCTAGTTTTAACATGGTTTTAACAAAGTTAGCTCCGTATGATGAGTAGAGCCATGAAGTTCTTATGATGATACTATTGTTTGGATTTATCTCTTTTATCGCCTCTTCTCCAAGAAGTTTACTCTCTCCATAGTAGTTAACAGGGTTTGTTTTGTCATCTTCACAGTAGGGTTTATAGTTTTTACCATCAAACACATAATCTGTTGATATATGTATGAGTTTTATGTTTAACTCTTTTGAGATAGTTGCTAGATTTTTAACTGCAAGATAGTTTATTTTGTTAGCTTCTTCTTTTTCGCTTTGGGCTTTATCAACTGCTGTATATGCTGCTGAGTTTATTATTACTTCAATACTGTTTGTTTGACAGTAGGTTTTTATCTTTTGAAAATCACCTATATCTAAGTTATCATGCGAAGTAAAAAAGAAGTTATCATGTGAAGAGTTTGAAAGGTCTTTAAGCTCACATCCAAGTTGTCCACTACTTCCAGTTAGTAAGATATTACTCATAAAAATCTTTTAAAAGAGGTTGAGTTTTGTCTTTTTTGGAGAGGATAATATCATCACTCGTAATCATCCAATTTATATCAATATCAGGGTCATTATATGCGATACCTCTATCATGTTGGGGTGAGTAGTAGTTATCAACTTTATATGAAAAAATTGCCTCATTGGATAGTGTTATAAATCCATGTGCAAATCCATGAGGGATAAGAAGTTGTTTTCTGTTTTTATCACTTAAAATAAGTGATATATATTTTCCAAATGTAGGGCTATTTTTTCTTATGTCAACTGCTATATCTAGTACCTCTCCTTCTATTACTCTTACAAGTTTTGTTTGAGCTTGTGGGGGTAGTTGAAAATGAAGACCTCTAAGAGTTCCATAGCTACTTTTTGACTCATTGTCTTGTATAAAGTTTATTTTGTAGCCTAAAAACTCATCTAGTTTGTCTTGACGGAAACTTTCATAGAAGTAACCTCTCTCATCTTCATGAACTTTTGGTTCTATGATTATCACATCCTCTATCTCGGTTTTTATAAATTGCATTGAGTTGCCCTTTTTAGTAGATATTGTCCATACTCATTTTTAGCAAATTTATTTCCAAGAGTGATTAGTTGTTCTTTATTTATATATCCCATCTCATAAGCTATCTCTTCTAAACATGCGACTTTAAGACCTTGACGGTTCTCGATAGTTTGTATAAAAGAACTAGCTTCAAGTAGACTTTCATGAGTTCCTGTATCAAGCCATGCATATCCTCTTCCCATGAGTTCAACTTTTAGTCTATTTTCTTTGAGGTATAGTTGGTTTATAGAGGTTATTTCTAACTCTCCTCTATCACTTGGTTTTATACTCTGAGCTTTTTTTACTACATCATTTGGATAGAAATATAGACCAATAACTGCATAGTTACTCTTAGGATTTTCAGGTTTTTCTTCGATACTTATGGCATTTCCACTATTATCAAACTCTACAACTCCATATCGTGCAGGGTCTTTTACATTGTAACCAAAGACTGTAGCTTTATTTTCCTCTTTTGCACTTTTAAGAGAGTTGGTTAGAAGTTTAGAAAGACCTTGTCCATAAAAAATATTGTCTCCTAAAACTAAAGATACATCATCACTTCCTATAAACTCATCTCCAAGTATAAAAGCTTGTGCTAAACCATCTGGGCTTGGTTGCTCTTTGTAGGAAAGTTTAAGTCCTATTTGTGAACCATCACCTAAAAGCTCTTTGAATCTTGGTAGATCTTTTGGAGTTGAGATGATAAGTATCTCTTTTATACCACAGAGCATCAAAACTGAGAGTGGATAGTATATCATCGGTTTGTCATAGATGGGGATCAGTTGTTTACTCACTCCCATAGTTATAGGATAGAGTCTTGTTCCGCTTCCTCCAGCTAAAACAATTCCTTTCATAATAACTCCTTAACTAATTTTAGTATATCTTCTTCTTTGATGTATTGTATCGAGTAGTCCTCGCGATTTAGTTTATATGGATCAACTTTTGAGGGAGATTTTAGAAGTTTATTTATATCTGTTTCATATATTCTCGTTGGGGGGACTGGACCAAAGAGTGTTATAGATGGTATGTTGTTTGCCCATGCAATATATGTTGGTCCAGTGTCATTTCCTATGACTAAATCTACGATTGAAATAAGAGCTGATAGTTGATTTATATTTAGTTTTACAGGAGTTACATCTTTTAGGTATGAGACAAATTCAAACTCTTTATCGTTGGAGTATGGGACTATGATATTTGCATCTATCTCCTTGATGACATTTGCAACTTTTTCTTTTGGATAGATTTTACTATCCCAACTAGCGCCTATTATAAAGAGTATATTTTTCCTATCTTTTGAGATATATTGGTCTATTTGCCCCTTATCATCTGAAGAGTATGATATATATGGTTTTTTATTTAGTATATCCCCTTTTGTTATATCAATATTAAATGCTTGATTTATAAGTAGTCTATATCTATCTATTGTATTTATGTGGTAAGGGATATTAAAATCTTTTTTGTAAAGTAGGGCTGCTGCTTTTTCTCTTACTGAGTTTTTATCATATCCATAGAGATTTGAACTGAGTATTTTTCCACTTATGGCTGATTTTATAAGTCCTTGTAGGTCAATTATAACATCATAATTTTCTTTGGAATACTCTTTTAGTAGTCTTATCTGTCTGAATATATTTAGAGGAGATTTTTTTATAGATTTTAGATTGACTGTTTTTATATTTGTTATATCAGGGTTGTGTTTTAGTATATCTTTAAAACCCTCTTCAACTATCCAATCAATATCAATATTTGAAATATGCTGTTTTAAAAACTGTAAAATAAAAGCTGATTGTATTATGTCCCCCATTGCTGAGAGTTTTAAGATAGCTATTTTCATCTAGTAATTATATAAAAAATAAATAAAATTATGGTACTATTCTTATATATTATATTTATTATAAGGGGAAATTATATGAAAAAAAATATACTTATTTTAGGTGGTGGTTTTGCAGGGGTTGAAGCTGCTATATTTTTAAAAAAAGAGGGTTTTGATGTAACTATGGTTTCAAATAGGGACTACTTTTATATCTATCCAACATCTATTTGGGTTGCAACTGGAGAGAGTAAGTTTGAAGATATTTGTCTCTCTTTAAAAGATATTGCTGACTCACATGGTTTTGAAATTATTATTGATGAAGTAAAAAAAATAGAGTCTAAAAATAGTTGTGTTATTTGCAAGGATGAAACTTATGAGTATAACAATCTAATAGTATCTATTGGAAGTGGAAAGATGAAGCATGAGGGTAGTGAGAACTTTCTATCTATTTGTGGAGTTCCAAAGGATTCTATAAAGATAAAAGAGAAGATTGATGAACTCATAAATAAAGGGAGTGGAAAGATAGCTATGGGATTTGGAGCAAATCCAAAAGATCCTAGCAATGTTAGAGGAGGACCTGCATTTGAAGTTATGTTTAATGTTCATAATAAACTTAAAAAACTTGGTATTAGAGATAAGTTTGAGTTAACATTTTTTGCACCTATGGCAGAACCTGGAAAACGAATGGGTGAGAAAGCTCTTAAGATGATGGATATGTTTTTTTCAAGACTCAATATAAATCAACACTTTGGTAAAAAAATAACAAGATTTGAGAGTGATGGAATTGTATTT
>DQSO01000167.1 GCA_015663225.1 Campylobacterales bacterium | reverse complement strand
TTCTTGATTTTATATGTTTAATATTTGAGTTTATAATAGTTGTACTAGAGCTTGAGGAGATGTTAAGTACATCATAGCCCGCGATATTATCAAGTGTGGGGAGAACACTATTTGTTGAATTGACACTAATGGTTATAGATAGTTCATCTCCTACCACCAAAGAGAGCTTATCAGTTTTAAGAGTTAGAGCTGTTAATAGCTCAGTTATAAGTATCAAATAAAGAACTATTTTACCAAGGTTTTTCTTCACTATTGTCTCCTTTAGTTTTTTTATCTAGTGGAAGAAGTAGTGTTTTTACTCCTCTTTTTTCTAGCATTTTTAAAAATTTTCTCTCTTGCATATCTGAGAGTGATTGTTTTTTTATATCTTGTTTTTTAGAGTTATTTTTAGCTTCTTGGTTTTGTTTTTTATCTTGCTCTTTTTTCTTCTCTTTTTTTCCATCTTTAGCTTTAGAATTTTGCTCTTTTTTCTTCTCTTTTTTTCCATCTTTATCTTTAGAATTTTGCTCTTTTTTATCACTATCTTTTTTATTGTCTTGTCTCTTATTATCATTTTTTTGTTTTTGTTTTTTATCTTGTTTTTTCTTTTTTAATAGTTCAAGATTATATTTAGTATCAACATCATCTTGAAGTTTTAGAGCTTTTTCATAGCTTTGTATAGCTTTGTCAATATTATTGTTTTTTGCATAGGAGTTACCAAGATTGTGTAACTTTTTAAACTCTAACTTTTCATCTTTAATAGATTTATAAGTTTTTATAGCATTTTCAAAATCATTTGCTTTATAATAACTATTTGCCAAGTCATATTTTGCTTCATTTGAGTTTAGGAGCTTATAAAATTCTATTGCTTTTTTGTACTCTTTATTTTTATATGCAATATTTGCATCTTTTATAGTTTGAAAATCTAAAGCAGATAGAGTTAAAAAACTAGATAACAGTATAAAATAAATCTTCATAATTGTCTCCTTGGAAGTGAAAATATCGCTAAAAATAGTAGTAGTATAGAGAGTAGTAGTGGATAGTAAAATAGCTCTTTAGAGTTGATAATCTTCTTTTTACTACGAATCAAATCACCCTTAAATGAGTTTGATATATTGTCAGTTAGTAGTTTTATATCATCTTTACTATATGAGTTATTAAGATATGCTCCACCGCTTTTTATTGCAAGTTTCTTAATATTTTCATTTAACTTTAGTACAACTATATTTCCATCACTATCTTTTAAGATTCCATTTTCATCTTTTATTACACCTCCTTTTTTAGTAGCAGTAGCATAGATGTAAACTTTTATATTATTTTGTTTTGCATACTCTATCTCTTTATTATAGTTATCTTCATCACCACCATCAGTAAAAAGTAGTAGAGCTTTATTTTTGTTTGCTTTATCATAAAGATCATTTGCAGCTTGCATTGCACTTAGGATTGAAGTTCCTTTGAGTGATATAAATCCAGTATCTAGATTTTTAACTAAAAATCTTAAACTATCATAGTCACTAGTTGTTGGTGCAATCAAAAATGCTTGAGAGGAAAAGCCTACTATCGCAATCTTTGCTTCTTTTATAACTCTAAGTAGAGTTGCAAACTTATTTTTAGCAAACTCCAATCTTGTTGGATACAAATCATCACACTTCATTGATTGTGATATGTCAAAGCCAACTATTAACTCATACGATGAGCTTTTGATTTCTAACTCTTGACCTTTGATATATGGTTTACTTAGAGCTACTAATGAAAAAATTAAAGAGCTAATAATAAATATCTCTTTTGTTTTTTTAGTTGAAAATCTTGAACTATCTACTATCTTTTCCAATATATCATCTGAAAAAAGAGCTTCATTTTTAGTGGATGTTTTTATTAAAAAATACAACAACGAAGCAAAAGGTATAAGTATTAAAACTAGAGGATAAGTAAAACTAATCATCGTCTATTTCTCATAAAAAATAGTATTAAAATAAGCAATAACCCAAGAGTGAGAGGGTATTGAAAATAATAGGTTTTATCTATATACCTATCTGCTATAATCTCACTTTTTTCAAGTGTGTTAATAGTATTATATATCTGTTTTAGCTTAGCAACTGAGTTAGCAGTGTAAAAGAGACCTTTAGTTTTTACGGCTATCTCTTTTAAAACTCTGCCATCATAATCATTTTCTCCACCAACTCCTATAGTATATACTTTTACATCATACTTATTTGCACGACTTAGTGAAATATTTAGAGGTATTGTGTTTGCATTGTCCATACCATCAGTTAATAGTATTGCTATCTTGTTTTTAGATTTTGAGTTTTTAAAAATATTTGTACTTAAAAATAGTGCCTCATAAAGGGCAGTTTTGCTAACCCCAGCAACACCAACTTCAATCTTTTGTAAAAGCTTTTCAATACTTTTTTTATCATAAGTTAGAGGTACTGCAACATAAGCAAAGTCAGCAAATATACTCAGTGCTATTTTATCGTATGGTCGTTTTTTTAAAAAATCTAAGATTATATCTCTAACAATTTCAAATTTTTTATTCTCTTTCATAGAGCCACTTATATCCATGATAAGAGATATTTCATAGCCATCGCTATTTTGTATAACTATTTCATCCTCTTTTATTGGAGAGGCTAGGGCAAGTGATAGAGATACTATTATCATAAATTGTACTATTTTTTTGAGAAGATTATCTCTTTTTGTGGCTTTTTCTAAAAATGTAAACCCACTAAAGAGTATTGGAGTTAATTGTGGCTTACAAAACTTTATACAGATAATAAATAGTATAGGTATAAATAAAATTATTTTATATTCAAAAACTAAATCACTTATCAT
>DQSO01000046.1 GCA_015663225.1 Campylobacterales bacterium | reverse complement strand
CTTAGCTTTAGAAAGATACTTATATCATCTATTGACGATGTTAGAGTTTTGGTTGTAAAGTTGTGTGATAGACTTCATAATATGTACACACTTAATGCATTGACTCCTAGTAAACAAAAAAGAATTTCAGAAGAGACACTTGTTGTTTATGTACCGATAGCTCATAGACTTGGTATTAGCAAGATAAAAAACTCTTTAGAAGATATATGCTTTAAGTATCTGTTTCGAGAAAAATACAATGAAATAAGTTATTTTTTAGAGTCAAATATGCAACAATTTCAACTAAAATTAAACAATTTTATAGATGATTTGCAAAAACTTATGCTTAAAAATGGTTTTATAGATGGCTCTTTTGAGATTGAGAGCAGAATAAAACATAAGTATTCTATATACTTAAAACTTCAGCGAAAAGGTGTGAGCATAGAAGAGGTACTTGACCTTTTAGCACTTCGAGTATTTGTAAAAGATCCTATTGATTGTTACCAAGTTTTGGGACTTATTCACCAGTCATATAAGCCACTTATCACAAGATTTAAAGATTATATCTCTATACCAAAGGAGAATGGTTATCAAACACTTCATACATCAGTGTTTAATAATGCTCAAATCTTTGAAGTACAGATAAGAACATTTGATATGCATAAAAGTGCTACTTATGGATTGGCTTCTCACTGGAAGTATAAAGGACATGATGGATTGAGTCCAAATCTTAAATGGCTTGATGAGTTAAAACAACATAGTGAATCTAGTAGTGATATAGATGAACTTCTTGATGCAACAAGAAAGGGACTTTATAGTGCAGATATAGCAGTTTTTTCTCCACAAGGTAAGATTTTTGCACTTCCACGAGGGGCTACTGTTTTGGATTTTGCATTTGCTGTTCATACTGAGGTTGGGCTGTGTGCAAAAGAGGCATATGTCAATAAAAGAAAAGTTCCATTTTTAACTCAGCTTAAAAATGGGGATATAGTAAGAGTAGTTACTGGTGAAAAAGAGATTCCTAGATGTAGTTGGGTTAACTCTGTTAGAACTAGCAAAGCAAAAACGGCAATGGTTTATGTATGTAGGCAAAAAACTAAAGAGATGAACAATCTAATAGGTAGAAATATACTATTAACTATTTTTAATATAAGTGAAAAAAATCTTTTTAGAGCGATTGATCGAGAAAATCTAAGTAAAAAACTATATCTTTGTGCGACAAGTGATAGTTATCTTCAAGAGTATATCTATAAGATTAAAAAATCAATTATTAGTAATAGTATGTTTATACCTATCATATCTCCTTTGAAATCATTTAAGTTAAAAGAGAAAAACTTTGACAATATTTCAGTAATAGGGGTAAATAATTACTCTAAACTATCCTTTGATTATTGTTGTCATCCTAAAATGGGTGATGATATAGTAGGGCTTAGACGAAGTAGTGAAGTTATAGTTCATCATAAGTTATGCCTGAGTGCTAAAAAGATGCTAGAAGAGAGTCATAAGGCAGTTTTTGTTAAGTGGGGAGTAGAGAAAGAGGATAGATATAAACTAATAGTTAGTATTGAAAACAAAAAGGGTGCTTTGGCAAAACTTTTGCAATACTTGGCTAAAATGGATATTGATCTGCTAAATATTGAGCTTTCTCGTGAAGAAGATAGTTTAGTTTCATATTTTGAGATTACGGTTAAACTTCCAAAGCATAGAAAAATAGAAGAGTTACAGTTTAAAGATAAGAGATGTAAGTTGATTTACTCCTCTTTAGTTGAATAAAAGATAAAAGGAGAAGTATTGTTTGATTTAGAAGAAGCTCTTAGTGAGATAAAAAGGGGTACGGCTGAGATAATAGACGAGGCTAGACTTACAAAGCTACTTAAAGCTTATATCAGTGATAAAAAGCCTTATTTTGTAAAGGTTGGTTTTGATCCAACTAGTCCTGATATACATCTAGGTCATACTGTACTACTTCAAAAATTAGCAGTTTTTCAAAAATATGGAGCGACAATACAGCTTTTAGTTGGAGATTTTACAGCGACTATTGGTGATCCTACTGGAAAAAATATTACTAGAAAACCACTTAATCGTGAAGATATTTTGATAAATGCGAAGACATATCAAGAGCAAGTTTTTAAAATACTTGACCGGGATAAAACTGAAGTTGTATTTAACTCTGAGTGGTTAGATAAACTTGGTGCTAGTGGTATCATATCTTTGTGTATGAACCAGACTGTAGCTAGGATGTTAGAGAGAGATGATTTTTCAAAGAGATATGCTGGAAATACTCCTATCGCGATAAGTGAGTTTATATATCCACTACTTCAAGGATATGATAGTGTACATCTTGATAGTGATATAGAGGTTGGTGGTACTGATCAGAAGTTCAATCTTTTGATGGGAAGACAACTTCAAAAAGTCTATGGAGATAAAAAAGAACAAGCGATACTTATGATGCCAATCCTTGAAGGACTTGACGGTGTACAAAAGATGAGTAAGTCTTTAAATAATTATATAGGTGTTAGTGATGAGCCTAAAGATATGTATGCAAAAGTTTTAAGTATTAGTGATATTATCATGTGGAGATATTATGATCTTCTTAGTTCATCTACAATCGCACAGATAGAGCAGATGAAAGATGATGTTGCAAGTGGAGCATTGCATCCAAAAGTTGCAAAAGAGAACTTAGCACTTGAGATAGTAGAGAGATTTTATAACAAAGATGAAGCCGTAAAAGCAAAAGAAGAGTTTGATAATGTATTTTCTAAAAATGATATTCCATCAGATATAGCTTTGTTTAAAGTTGAGAGTGGAACTTGGATAGCTAAAGTTTTAGTTGATATAAAGTTAGAAAGCTCAACATCACAAGCTAGAAGAGATATTAAGCAAGGTGCAGTAAAACTTGATGGAGAGAAGATAACTGATGAGCAGTTAAAGCTAGAGTCTGGTAAATATATCATCCAAATAGGAAAAAGAAAATTTGCAAAAGTAGAGGTAAAGTAGATGAAAATAGGAAAATATGAAGTTGAGTTACCAATTATACAAGGTGGTATGGGTGTTGGTGTTAGTTGGGATAAGTTAGCTGGCAATGTTTCACTTGAGGGTGGACTTGGTGTTGTAAGTTCAGTAGGTACTGGTTACTATCAAAATCAAGAATTGACTAAAAAAGTGGTTGATGGTAAACCTCTTAGTGAAGAAAACTTTTATAGTCGTGAAGCTCTTTTTGAGATTATAAAAAATACAAGAAAGATATGTGGAGATAAGCCATTGGCTTGTAATATTCTCTATGCTAGTAATGATTATGGTCGTATAGTGCATGATGCTTGTG
>DQSO01000186.1 GCA_015663225.1 Campylobacterales bacterium | reverse complement strand
TTCAAGAATACTATCTCCTTTATTTGATGTAACTCCTCCAGTAGATGGTGAGTATATTTTAGAAGTTAGCTCTCCTGGTATTGAGCGAAAACTAACAAAACTTTTTCACTATCAAAACTCTATAAATGAACTCGTAAAGATAAAACATAGTGAACTTGGAAAACTTAAAGGTAGAATTTTAAGTGTAAATAAAGATAGTTTTACTATAAAAAATAAAGAAAATAAAGAAGAATTAGAATTAAATTATGCAGATATAATAACTGCAAAAACTTACTACCCTTGGTAACAAACTCAGACAGTTTTTTTATGCAGCAAGCCTTAGATGAGGCTTGGAAATATCAAGCTGTTACCTATCCAAATCCCCCTGTTGGTGCTGTTATAGTTGATGAAAAGGACTCTTTTGTTGCTCTTGGTGCTCACTATGAGGCTGGATTTGCTCATGCAGAGTTAGAGTGTGTTAAAAATGCACTTTTATATTATGGTAAGAGTGATATCAAAGATATAAAAGACCCAAATAAACTTCACTTATATATCCTAAAAAACTATAAAAATATTTTTAAAGACCATACTATCTATGTTACTCTTGAACCTTGTACACATCAAGGAAGAACTCCATCATGTAGTCAACTTTTAAAAGAGATGGGTTTTAGTCGTGTAGTTATATCTTCGCATGATATAGACCCAAATGCAAGTGGTGGATATGAGTTTCTTTTAAAAAATACTAAAGTAGATATTGGTATTTTAAGTGAAAAATCAGATAAGCTGCTCTCTATCTTTAAAGCTACTCAAAAAAATAAAAAATTTGTTTTTTTTAAAGTTGCAGTTAGTAAAAATGGTGTCTATACTGGTGGAATAATAAGCTCACAAACTTCAAGAGAGCTGGTTCATAACTTAAGACAGAAGATAGATTTATTGGTAATAGGTGGCAAGAGTGTACGAGTTGATAGACCAACTCTTGATACAAGACTTATTGATGGAACTAATCCTCCAGATATATTGATATACTCAAAAAGAGATGATTTTGATAAAACTATACCTCTTTTTGGTATTAAAAATAGAAAAGTATTTATTAGTGATTCACTAAAAATAGTGGAAAACTATAAATTTATCATGATAGAGGGTGGAGAAAATCTTTTTAAAGCAGTTAAAAGCAGTTGTGATATGTTTATGATTTTTAAGAGTGATAAAATCCAAGACGGTAATTCGTTTAGATTTGAAAAGTCATTGAAAAGATTAAATAGTTTTAAATATTTTGATGATACAATAGAGTGGTATGTAAAGGAAGATGATGGTACTTAAAATGATTTTAGTTCTTATGGTTGTGGTGTTTTTTTCAAGTTGTTCTACAGGTGTTACAAATCTTATGGATTTGATAGCCGTACAAGAGACTCAAAAAGCAACTTCTGAGAATAAGAGTGTAGGATATATAAATCCAAAAGCACCTATTATAAAAGAGGAAGTAAAAGAGACTCCCAAAGAAAAAATTATGAAAAAATACTCAGCTTCACAGGACCATCAAAGAGATATTGAGATGGTAGGCTATATCGTATCATCAGAAAAAGATAATGATGTTGATCTATATATATATACATTTACAGATGCATTGAAAACTAGAACTATTCAGTTTTTTTATACAAAAAAACTACCATATAAAACAGGCAATCTTATAAGAGTTAGAGTAAAAGATAACTTTTTGAAAAAGCATGACTATTATGGAACAAAAAATCCAAAAAATAAGAAAGTAAATCGCTATATAGAATCAGCTAAAGAGCTTTTTATAAAGATAAGGTAACCGATGAAAATAACATTTTCAATATTATTAGCAGTTTTTTTACTTGCCCAATTGATAAGACCAACAAATGAAGACTATAAATATGATAAAAGTTTAGCACTAATTACCACTCCCAAAGTTGAAGCGATACTTAAAAAAGCTTGTTATGATTGTCATAGTGATAATATAGTTTATCCATGGTATTCACAAATTGCACCTCTATCTTGGGTAATAGATTCTCATGTTGTAACAGGAAGAAAAGCAGTTAATTTTTCAAGATGGGAAAATATACCAAAAGATATAAAGAAAAAAAGATTAGATCGTGCAATAAAAACTGTTAATGTAAATATGATGCCACTACCAAGTTATACATGGTTTCATAGCGATGCTATTTTAACTAATGATGAAAAAAAGATATTAAATAATTATTTTAAAAAGCTTTTAGAAACTCTATAAGTTCTCTGTTTTGGTGTTTTATCGCACCTTTTTTTAAAATAGTTACTTTTTTATCTATCATAGCTCTTACTTGCTTATCTTCTATATGTTTAGCTAGAGCTATAATCCTAAATCTATCCATAGCAAAATACTTAAATGATAGTTGGGAACTCTCTCCTGCATATTTAGTTGTTAGAGTCTTCTCTAATAGCTTAATAGGGTAAAATTTTAGTATTCTAAGCCACATATCAAAATCTTCACATACTTCTAGTTCCTCATCAAATAGACCTATCTCATCAAAAATAGATTTTTTTATCATAACAGTTGATGGAGAGATCTTACAAAAATCAATATTTTCATAAAAAGACCAACCATCTGGTTTTTTATGATGTTTCTTCTGTTTTATCTCTTTGTTGTTGTGTATCCATATCTCATTTGTATGTGAAAAGCTAATATTATTAGCCTCATGTAACGACATCTGAAGTTTTAATTTATCCTCATGCCACTCATCATCATCATCTAAAAAAGCTATATATTTTCCACATGATAGTTTAATACCTAGATTTCTAGCACTTGAAATACCACTATTTTTTTTTGAGATAACTCTTATCTTTTTAAAATTTTTTAAAACTTGAATCGTATTATCAGTTGAACCATCATCTATTACTATTATCTCTAGTGGTTGAAGTGTTTGCTTTTGTACACTTAAAATAGCACGAGGTAAAAGATTTGCTCTATTGTAAGTGCAAATAATAACACTTATCACCTCTTTTTAGTAACACTATGAAAATAGTAGTAGATGCCTCCACCAATACTAAATATAATAACAGGATATAGCCAAGGGTAGTTACTAAGATAGTTCACAAAACTTATAATACTTTTACTGCTTTTATAACTTATAAGTCCAAAAAATAGAACAAAAAAGATTGAAGATGGAATATTTAAAACAGCAAATTTTACAAAACTATATCTACTCATACCCATTGCAATAGGTACTAATGTCTTTACACCATAGATATACTTTTGAATAAATACAACCCAGTCACCATACTTTTTAACAAGCAGATTTGAAAGTGCAACTTTTCTTCTATGATTTTTCATCATTGGAGATATAAACTCTCTATTGTATCTTGCCATGTAAAATAGCATTATATCGCCTAAGTAGTTTGAAAAAAAGGCTACTACCATAGAAGTTGCTAAATCCATCTTTCCCATGTATGAAAGAGTTGCGGCAGCAATTATGCCAAAAAAACCTCCGCCTAGTGAGTATAGAAATAGTGCTATATATCCGTAAGTTGAGAGTGAGCTTAGAATATCTTCCAAAAAT
>DQSO01000112.1 GCA_015663225.1 Campylobacterales bacterium | reverse complement strand
GCAAAGATAGAACCTCATCAAAGTTCTCTTTGTAAAATGGTAGTGTTACTTTCTTGAAACTCTCTTTATTACTGTTAAAGTGATTTATACACCATAAGTGAGAAAGATTATGTTGTTTTAGTAGATTTAAAGAGAGCAAGGTATCATTTATGCATCCTAAAGAATTAGGTGTTACTAAAAGTGTCTTGGCATCAAAAATCTTTATAAAATCTATCATATAAAAATCTTTTTCAACTGGTACCATCAGACCACCCGCTCCTTCAATCAAAACTATATCACTTTGAGATGCTATTTTTTTATAGGCTCGTAAAATCTTTTCAAAATCTATAGATGTGTTACCTTTTGCAACATATGGAGCAGAGGGCAGAGAAAATGTTATAGGTACGACATCTTGGATAGTTATATCAACATCTTTATTGAACTTCATAGCTGTGTTATATAGCTTTTGTCCATCAAGTGGTAGGTTAGTTACACCTGTTTCTATAGGTTTTAAAACTCCTACTTTATATCCTTTTAGTGATAACTCTTTTATTAAAAGAATCGTTGCATGAGTTTTTCCAATATCTGTGTTTGTTGCTGTAATAAATATATTTTTCATAAAAAAATATTACTAAACTACAACTTTGATACTATTTAGTTGAACTTTATTACAAATTTCACAATTATGCTAAAAAAAACTGTATAATATCCTTATAATTAATGAAGTTATGGAGTTATTATTGAAAGAAGATTTTGAAAGTGAACTTAGTTTAAAGATAGAAGAGAGTGTCACTCACCTAAAAAGGTATAAAGTTCTTTTGCTAAATGACGATTATACAAGTATGGACTTTGTAGTTGATATTTTGATGGATGTGTTTAACCATCCACTTGACAGTTCAATCAATATTATGTTAGCAATACATAAAAATGGTAGAGCTGTTGGTGGGGTTTATACATATGAAGTAGCAGAGACTAAGATTTCTCAAGTAGCTAGTAAAGCTAAAGAGAGTAAGTATCCTTTAAAAGCAATCATGGAGGAAGAGTAATATATGTTAAGTAATGAGTTAAATTCGGTTTTAAACGAAGCTTTGGAGTTTGCCAAAAAGAGCAGACATGAGTATGTGACTATTGAGCATGTTTTTTATAGTCTGTTAGCAAATGAAGATGCGATAGCAGAGCTTAAAAGATGCGGAGCTGATACAGAGTTTTTGCATGAGAGATTAAAGACACACTTAGAATCAGTCTTTAAACCACTTCCTGATGATAGTTATCATGATCCATTTGAAACAGTTGCTCTAGCAAGAGTGATAGATAGTATGATAGCTCAAGTTAAAAGTAGTGATAGAAAAGAGGCTAATGTTGGTGATCTTTTACTATCTTTATTTGAAGAAGAGAGAAGTTATAGTGTATATCTTCTAAAGCAACAAGGTGTTACAAAGTTAATAGTAATGGATGCACTTACGAGTAAAAAGCATGATAGTATAACTAAAGAAGATGATATGGTGACATTAAAAGAGGATAGTGAACTTAAAAACTATACTATAAATCTTAATGAACTTGCAAGAAAAGGTGGCATAGATCCTATTATTGGAAGAGCTGAAGAGATAGAGAGAATGGTGCAGGTTCTTTGTCGAAGAAAGAAAAATAATCCTCTTATCGTTGGTGAACCTGGTGTTGGAAAGACTGCTATTATTGAAGGTCTTGCACTTAATATTATAAATAAAACCGTTCCAGACATTTTGCTTAGATCGACTATATTTTCACTTGATATTGGAAGTTTGATTTCTGGTACTAAGTATCGTGGAGATTTTGAAAAGAGGCTTAAAAGTGTTATAACTGAGCTTGAAGAGATTGATGGAGCTATACTTTTTATAGATGAGATTCATACAATAGTAGGAGCTGGAAGTACAAGTGGTGGGAGTATGGATCTTTCAAACTTGATAAAACCAGCACTTGCTTCTGGAAAGCTAAAGTGTATAGGTGCAACTACTTATGCTGAGTATAGAAGCTTTTTTGATAAAGATAAAGCACTTAGTAGAAGATTTGCAAAGATTGATATAGAAGAGCCTACCATAGAAGATAGTTATGAGATTTTACTTGGTATAAAAGAGAAGTATGAAAAACATCACAATATAACTTATGATGAGAAAGCTATAAAAATTTCAGTAGAACTTGCTAAAAAGTATATAAATGATAGATTTTTACCTGATTCTGCTATTGACTTGATGGATGAAGTTGGGGCTAGTTATCATGTAGGAGAAAGAGATAGTAGAGTTGTTACTATAAAAGAGATTGAAGAGGTTGTTGCTAAGATTGCAAATATCCCAAGTCGTCAAGTTAGTAGCGATGATATGCAAAGACTTAAAACTTTAGAGCATGATCTAAAAGGTCAAGTGTTTGGTCAAGATGAGGCGATAGGGGTCTTAGTTAAAGCTATTAAAAAGTCTAGAGCTGGACTTGGTAAGCCAAACTCTCCTATTGGGTCATTTTTGTTTGCTGGACCTACTGGTGTTGGTAAGACTGAGGTTGCAAAACAACTTGCAGAGATTTTAGGTATACATTTTGAGAGATATGATATGAGTGAGTATATGGAGAAACATAATATTTCACGACTTATTGGTGCACCTCCAGGTTATGTTGGATTTGAAGAGGGTGGACAACTTACAGAGTCTATAAAAAAGCATCCATATAGTGTACTTCTGCTTGATGAAATTGAAAAAGCTCATCCTGATATGTTAAATATTCTGCTTCAAGTGATGGATAGTGCTTCACTAACAGATAGTAATGGCTCAAAAACTGATTTTAGAAATGTAATAATCATTATGACTTCAAACCTTGGTGTAGAAGCTGCACCACAAGTTGGCTTTCACAAAAATAGATCTCATAAAATAGATAGTGCTATTGCTGACTTTTTTGCTCCTGAGTTTAGAAACAGACTTG
>DQSO01000139.1 GCA_015663225.1 Campylobacterales bacterium | reverse complement strand
GTGTTGTTGCTAGTAAAAAAGTTGGCAATGCAGTAAAAAGAAATTTTTCCAAAAGAAGACTACGAGCACTGTTTATTGACCATATTCAATCTATTGAAGATGGAGTTTATATACTAGTTGCAAAAAAAGAGATACTTACTACGGATTTTCACAAACTTCAAAAATACTTTTTAAAATCTATAAAAGCACTAAAAGCTAAAAAATGAAACAAGTCGCACTCTGGTTTTTAGATATTTACCAAAAGTTTTTTACTATTTTAGGGTATGGAAGTTGTAGGTATTATCCTACATGCTCAGAGTATGCAAAGTGGCAATTTGAGAAAAATAATCTAATTTATGCACTATTTTTTACAATAGTTAGAATTTTAAAGTGCAATCAACTTTTTCCAGGTGGTTTTGATTATCCTATTTTACATAAAAGTACAAAATGTAAAAAAAACTTGATTTGTAATCATGATTTTAATAAGATTATAGTAAAATTTTGGCTTATAAAAAAAGAGGAAAATAGATTTTTTCTTATAAAATCATTTAAAAAGGTCTAAAATTGTTAGATAAATTAACCCAACAACAAAGAATGATATTGGCGGTTGTCCTATCATTTGCTTTTTTTGCACTGTATGACACATACTTTATGCCAAAACCACAAATAAACGATGTTAATATTACAAAGCAGGTAGTAAAACAACAAGCTCTTGATATTAAACAAGCAAATAGTGCACCATCAATTAAAGCTGAACCATCTTCTAGTGTGACTAAAGCACCCATAACCAGTTCAAAAGTTTTAGTTAGTGTTGAGGCAAAAGATTTTAGACTGAGTATTGATAATTTGGGTCGTGTATCTAGTTATGAGTTAATATCAAAGAGGTTTATAGATAGTGAAGGTAATCCAGCAAAGTTAATAGATTCTAGTGCAAAGCTAAAACCACTAGAGATAAGATTTAGTGATCCTTCAATAAATAGTGAAGCTTTTTCAGTTAATTATATATCTGATAAAAACAGTATTGTCTTAAATGGTAAAGAAGAGAGTGTAGTTTTAACTCAAAAACTTAGCTCAATAACTATTACCAAAACAATAACTTTTAAGAGTAACGGTACTTATACATTAGATATAAAACTATCAACTCCAAGTGAGTTTTTTATAACAAATGGTTCACATCCAACTGCTGAAGATGATCGGTTTGTATTTAATGGGGTGATAGCTGGTAGAAGTGATGGTTCACTAGAGATGATAAAAGATGGAGATGCTGAGGGCAATATATTTGTTGCTCATGCTGATTTTCTAGCTTCTAGTGCTAAGTATTATACAACTACTTTTTATGACTTTAAAGATGGATTAGATGTAGTTATTTCATCAGATTTGGAAGAAAATCCAGAATCTTTTATTAAAAGCAAAACAGACATTACTCTTCATGGATATATTGGTGATAAAGATTATGATAAATTGAAAAGTATTGATAAAAAATTAACAAATGTAATAGAGTATGGATTTTTTACTTTTATATCAAGACCTATGTTTCTATTTTTAAAGTATATCTTTAGTTTTGTTGGCAACTGGGGTTGGACTATTGTTATTGCTACAATTATTATAAAACTGATTTTATATCCACTTACTTACAAGGGTATGGTAAGTATGAATAAACTTAAAGAGTTGTCACCTCAAATAAAAGCGATACAAAAAGAGCATAAGAAAAATCCACAAAAGATGAATGCTAAGATGATGGAGCTTTATAAGAAAAATGGTGCAAATCCGATGGGTGGATGTCTGCCTATGATTATGCAGATACCAGTCTTCTTTGCAATATATAGAGTTTTGCTAAACTCATCTGAGTTAAAAGATGCTCCATGGACTATGTGGATATCTGATCTTTCAGTGATGGATCCATATTATGTACTACCAATTTTAATGGGTGGAACAATGTTTTGGCAACAAAGAATTACTCCAACTAACTTTACAGATCCAATGCAAGAGAAGATAATGAAGTTTTTACCTCTTATCTTTACATTTTTCTTCG
Source organism: Campylobacterales bacterium (assembly GCA_015663225.1). Classification (GTDB taxonomy): domain Bacteria; phylum Campylobacterota; class Campylobacteria; order Campylobacterales; family QNZT01; genus SZUA-1377. Next base: position 2,919 of record DQSO01000139.1, on the reverse strand, counting down.
TTACTTTCCCTGCTGGACTTACACTCTATTGGTTTATAAATAACCTTTTCTCTGTGGGGCAACAGTATTATGTAAATAGTATATTTGCTAAACATAAAAAAGGAGATGGAAATGATGCTAAGAGTTAATGCATCTACTTTAGAGGAGGCTTATACTAAAGCCTCCAAAGAGTTAAATTGTTCAATAGTTGAACTTGATATAACTGTTGTTCAAAATCCTTCTAAAGGCTTTTTAGGTATGTTTGCTAAAGAGGCTATTGTTGAAGCTCGGCATAAAAATAAAAAAAATATACAACATAGTAAAAGTAATAGCAGTGACACTAATGATGATATTCAAAATAAAATCTCAATCGGTATAACAAATTTTCTAGATAAGAGTTGTTATAATCTTGAGTTGATAAAAGTTGATATTGAAGATGGTATTGTAAATATTTTTATAGATGGTGAAGATGCAGCACTCATGATAGGTAAAGAGGGGTATAGATATAAAGCACTCTCCTATATACTGCATAATTGGATAAAAATTAAGTATAAACTATCAATTACATTGGAAATAGCACAGTTTTTACAAAATCAAAAAGATGGTATTGGAAACTATTTGATTGGTATTAAAGAGAAGGTAAGTGAAAATGGTAGAGCACAAACAAAACCACTAGATGGGATACTTGTTAAGATTGCACTTGAAGAGTTAAGAAGAGAGTATCCTGATATGTATGTAGCTATAAAGAGTCTAAAAGATGGTAGAAAAATAATAGTAGTAAATCAAAGTAGAAATAGGAAAGAACAATAGAAAATACTATTGTTGCTATTGCAACTGCTCATGGCATTGGTGGTATATCTATAGTAAGAGTTAGTGGAGATAAAGCACTTTTTATAGCTAAAACTCTTACAAAAAAAAATGATTTTAAACCAAGATATGCTTCACTTCTTAGTGTGACAAATGATAAAAATGAACTGATTGATGAAGCAATAGTTATCTATTTTAAAGCTCCATATAGTTTTACTGGTGAAGATGTTGTTGAGTTTCAATGCCATGGTGGTTTGATTGTCTCATCAATGATTGTTGATGAAGTTATTAAACTAGGTGCAAGTATAGCAAAGCCAGGTGAATTTTCCAAAAGAGCTGTTTTAAATGATAGAATTGACCTTTCACAAGCTGAAGCTATATCTAAATTGATAGTTGCAAAAAGTCAAGATGCGGTTAAGATAGTTGCAAAACAGTTAAAGGGCTCACTATCTATTTATGTTGATGAAATACGAGATGAATTGATAGAAATACTGGCTTTTATTGAGGTTAATATTGATTATGCTGAGGAAGATTTACCAGAAGACTTATCAAATCAAATTATTTTTAAGTTAGAAAATATAAAGAATCTTTTATATAAAAGTTTAGAAGCAAGCAGGTCTCGTGAAGGTTTAATGGATGGTTTTAAAGTATCAATTATTGGAAAACCAAATGTTGGTAAAAGTACACTATTAAATTCACTTTTAGAGTATGATAGAGCTATTATTAGTGATATTGCTGGAACTACTAGAGATACTATTGAAGAGAGCTTAAGAGTTGGAACTCACTTGGTTAAGATAGTAGATACAGCTGGAATAAGGGAGAGTGATGAGAGAATTGAGCAAATAGGCATAAAAAGAACTCTTCTTAGTGCAGATGAGAGTGAAATTATCATAGCGGTTTTTGATGCTAGTTGTGAACTTGATGATAATGATGATGAAATAGTCACTATTTTAAATAAATTTAGTGAGAGTAAAAGTATTATAGTAGTTATTAATAAGTGTGATAGTAAAAATATAAATTTTAATAAAAAAAGATTAGAAAGTTTAAATCCAATAGAAGTTAGTTTTAAAAATAGTACAAATGAAATTATTGATGCTCTAAAAGTTATTCTTGATAATCAAGACTTTGATAATGATCTGATTTTGATTTCTAAAAGGCAAGTTGATGCTGTTAGTGCGGCATATGATTATATTGTAGACTCTTTGGATAACTTATCTCAAGATGAATTGGAGCTTTTTGCTTATAATATAAATGATGCGATAAACTCTATCTCCTTGATAACTAAATCCTTTCAAAGAGATGAGATATTAGATAAAATGTTTAGTAGCTTTTGTTTAGGAAAATAGTTATCTTGCTATTATTTTTACATATCCGTAGGGATAGTTGTCATCTTCAATATTTTTAATATTAATTTTTATATTTGATAATTTAACACCAGATTTTTTAATAATATTTTTAATTGTTATCATTCTTCCTATAGAAATTTGTTTTTTTAATGTTGAACTTATTATCTTGCTAGAATTAGCTATCTCAAGTGTTAAAATTGCATTTTTATTTTTCGATGTAAATAATTTTATTTTACTCTTTGTGCTACTAGTTACAAATAACTCTTTTCCTGTATATGATATGATCAGTTCACCTTTTTTTCTCTCTGCTTTTTGAGAGTACTCTCTATCTTTTGAGTCAGAACTGATTGAATTTCCTTCTGATTTTCCACCTTTGAACATAGATAGATTTGATGTTTTTGACTCTACTTGAATAATATTCTTTTTAATTGTTACAAGCTCTGTTGGGTCTACACCCTTTTGTAAGTTATTTACTGTTGATTTTGTTGTTGCAGTTGTATCAATCTTTGTGTTAAATTGCATGTAGTAAGCTATATTAACTATAAAAACAAGAATTAACAGTAGCAATACAAGTATTACAGAAGAGAATACATCAACAAATGGTGGCCATGGATTAAACTCTTCTTCACACTTTCTTGCTCTTGCCATTATGCATCTGCTTTATCTATCTTATTTATATTAAAATGTTTTTCTAGAAAATCCATATCATTATTTTTTGATCGTCTATTTGTGATATTATTGTCTATTTTATTTTTTAGTTGATTGTCATCAATTGCTTTAATTGAAT
>DQSO01000047.1 GCA_015663225.1 Campylobacterales bacterium | reverse complement strand
TTTATCTGCTTGTGTTTGACTCATTTTTTAAATCCCTCTAATAGACAATTTACTAAAAACTCACCATTTCCTAATCTTATATCATCAGGCACTTCTTGTCCATCTAAAAAGTAACTAAGTGGTAACTTTGTATCTTTGATAAGTGAAAATATATTTCCAAAATTTTTTGTCTCATCAAACTTTGTAACCATCAATGTATCTATATCTAAAAATGAAAAGGATTCAACAATATCTTCCAAATCCTCTAATTTTGCATTTGCCGATACAACTAAATTTATATCTATTTTTAGATTTGTAGTATCTATGAAGTTTTTGAGCTTCTTCATCTTATCTCTATCATTTTGAGAACTTCCAGCACTATCAATCAATATTATATCCATATTGACAAATCTTTTAAGAGCCTTTTCAAAATCATCCGGGTCTATCAAATCTTCGATAGGAAGTTTCATCATCTTCGCATATTGATAAAGTTGTTCTACTGCCCCTATACGATATGTATCTAGTGTTATGATTCCAACTTTATAGTTATAGTCTAAAAAAGAGTATCGTGCTGCTAGTTTTGCTAAAGATGTAGTTTTGCCAACACCAGTTGGACCAACTAACATGATGATTTTTTGTTTTTTTAATTTAAATTCATGTCTTATGGGTAGCATTTTTTTTAGTAAAACTCTAAAATATCGCTCTATAGTTTCATCTTTATCTTTCATATATGTAGGCATATATTTTATACTTTCACTGATAATCTCTTTTATATGTAAAGGCTTAACTCCAGCTTTTTTTAAAGAGTTAAAGATGCTTATAAATTCTGGTGGAACTAAAAACTCATGATTTGTTTCACTTTTTAAAAGTATATCTTGAAGCTCTAACATTCGAGAGTTTATTGAATCTAAAGAAGCTTTTAGCTCATTTATCTCTTTTGAGCTGTTTTTATTATTATTTGTGATTGATAGCTTATCAATAGTCGCACTTTGAGCTACACTTTTTTTGATATTTGATATAAGTTCTTTATCTAAAACTGGTTTTTTATTAGTAACAGTTTTTCTATCTTCAAGTGCTACCACAATCTCATATAAACCCTCTTTTATCAGAGTTTTTTTGTGAATCATCTTAGTATTAACAACAAGAGCATCTTCTCCACAAGCATTTTGTGCTTTTTGAAGTGCTTGAGAGGGAGTGGCTCCGGTAAAAGTATATAGTTTCATATTTTACTCTTTATTAAACTTAGTGGAATCATTACTGAATCCCTATTTTGATAGTCATGATGTGGAATAATCAAATCTCTCTTAAAAAGAGTTAGTTTATCAAAAAATATTATATCTAAATCTAAAGTTCTTGGACTATTTAAAAACTCTCTATTTCGTTTAAACTTCTTCTCTATTCTTAAAAGTCTATTTAGTGCTTGGCTGGGATTAAGATTGGTCTGAAGTACGATAATCCCATTGTAAAAATCAGGTTGATCTATAAAACCAAAGGGAGGATTTTTAAGTATTGGTGAAGTTTCAACTAAATCAAAATTATTTGATTTTTTTAAGTAAATATAAAGCTGTTTAAATCTTCGCATAACATTTCCAATATTTCCACCAATACCAATAGTAAGAGTATGCTTTTTAAAAGATTTTTTTTTATTGAGATAGGGAAAATAAGTTGTAGATAAAAGAGTTAAATTTTTAGATAAGTTTACCTTCAAAAATTATACTACCTCTGCTCTACCATCTTGAACAACAATCATATCTTCTATTCTCACCCCAAAACTATTTTCAAGGTAGATTCCAGGTTCAATAGTAAAAACCATATTTTCTTCTATGATGGTATCTGAAGTTTTAGAGATGATAGGTAGCTCATGAATATCAAGTCCAACACCATGCCCAGTTGAGTGTAAAAACTCTTTAGCAAATCCAGCTTTATCTATGACTTCTCTTGCTGCTTTATCAATATCACTTGCTTTTACTCCAACTCTAACAGCTTCTATTGCCTTGTCATGTGCTTTTAAAACTGTATCATATATTCGTTGTTTACCTTTATCTGTAAAGTTTTGAGTTTGTAAAAAGTCTATCGATAGGCTCATATTTGAAGTTCTTGTTCTATCACTACAATATCTATTATATTTTACACCTGCATCAACTAGTATCAAGGAGTTCTTATTTAGCTCTTTTGAAGAAGGCAGAGCATGAGGTTTTGCAGAGTTTTCATCTATCGCTACAATAGGATTAAAACTAAGATCTAACTCTCCCATATCTTGTAAAATATTTTTTAGTATAAAGTTTAGATATTTCTCACTTTTACCCACTCCTTCACTTTGAAGATATTTGCTAAATTTATAAAAAGCATACTCACCAAGTTCAACAGCTTTTTTTAAAGTTTTTATCTCTGCATCACTCTTGATCATTCTCTTTTTTTGAGAAAAATTTAACTCTTTATTAAAAGTAAGATCAATCTCTGAAAGCTTCTTATAAGCATCAATATTCCACTCTAGTGGATCTATAGTTAAACTTTTAATTTTAGAGTTTATAATAAGCTCTTTTGTACTCTTTATTAAATCTCTACCACCATCGATAACAACTGTATTTTTAGTAAACTCTTTAGCTTCACTAACATACCTACTATCAGTAATAAAAAAATTCTCATTTTCAAGAGATACAAATATAGCATTGTCACATGAAAATGAACACTCATAATAGAGTGCATTTTCATCTTTTAGAAGATAGTTCAATCTAGTTTTTATCTTCACTCTCAGCAGCTGCTTGTTGCTCCTGCATAGCTTGAACTTCTGAAAGAATTTGAGTCATAGAAACCATAGCTAAGTGATAAGAAAATGGACCAAAACCAGTAATTTGACCAGCACAATATGGAGCTATCATACTTTTATGTCTATACTCTTCTCTTGCATAGATATTTGAGATATGAACTTCAATAGTTGGAATCTGAACAGCTCTAATAGCATCAGCAATAGCTATAGAAGTATGAGTATAAGCACCTGCATTGATAATAATACCTTCTGCCTCACCTAAACACTCTTGAATCTTATCAACAATCTCACCCTCTAAGTTTGATTGAAAAAACTCCATCTCTAAGTTATGCTCTTTACCAAAAGCTTCCATTTGAGTATGAATATCTTCAAGTTTCATAGGTCCGTAGATATTTTGCTCTCTAATGCCTAACATATTTAAATTTGGTCCTTGAATTACTACTGCTTTCATTATAATTTCCTTTAGTTTTAAAATTTGCATCGATTATAGCTAAATAATTTAAATATCTTATAAGTAAGTATAGATATAATAAAAACTTACAATATAAAGGATTTATTATGGTTAGAGATATACTAACATACCCAGATGATCGTATCAATATTATCTCTCCAGATTTGAGAGTTTTTGATGCCAAATTATTAAGTGTTATAGAAGATTTAAAAGATACTATCAATCATCATAATGCAAGTGCAATGAGTGCTATTCAAATAGGTGTAGCGATGTCAGTAGTAGTTGTAAAAGAGGCTGATGGAAGTTTTTTAGAAATCATAAACCCTCGTATCATACGAAAAAGTGGACTTGTTGACTCAACTGAATCAACACTATACTTTCCAAATGTCACTCTCAATATCAAAAGATTTGAAAAAATAAAACTAATATATCAAGATAGAGATGCAA
>DQSO01000011.1 GCA_015663225.1 Campylobacterales bacterium | reverse complement strand
ATGAAAGAAAAAGTTGAAGAATTTTTAAAACAACTAGCTATGCATATAGCTGCTTTAAAACCTGAAATTCTTAGCTATACAGAGTTTGATGCTGATTTTGTTCAAAAAGAGACTGAAGGTATGATAAAAAAAGTTGAGAAGGATAATGAAGAGAGAGCTAGACTTAAAAAACCTCTTCTGAATGTTCCTCAATTTGTATCTAAACTTCAACTAACTGATGAAGTAATGGAAACAATTGTACAACAAATTAAAAATGAACTTAAAGCAGAAGGTAAACCTGAAAAAATATGGGATAAAATCCTTCCTGGTAAAGTAGATAGATTTATTGCAGACAACACTCTACTTGATCAAGAAAAGTGTCTTTTAAACCAATTTTATGCACTTGATGATAAAAAAAGTGTTGCAGAAATTGTTATAGAAAAAGGTAAAGAGTTTGGAGGAAATATTGAGATTGTAGAATTTACTAGATTTGAACTTGGTGATGGTATCAAGAAAAAAGAAGAAGATTTTGCATCAGAAGTAGAAGCACAACTAAAATAAATATTGAGAAGGGGATAAGATGATTGTTAAAGATTTTTCTAAATCCTCTTCTAAACCTACGGGGAAAATTCTAATTTCAGGTAAAAATTTAACTCATAAGTTTGATTATACTCTATTTGAAAATCTTGATATTAATATACATGAGGGTGAAAGTATAGCAATACTTGGTATTAGCGGAAGTGGGAAGTCTACACTTCTTCATACTCTAGCAACTCTTTTAAAACCTTTAAAAGGCGAAGTAAACTATGGTCCAAATTCATTTTATACACTTAGCAACAAGTACCAAACAAAATTAAGAAGAGATAGTATTGGTATAATATTTCAATCTCACTATCTTTTTAAAGGTTTTAGTGTAAAAGAGAATCTTGAAATTTCTTCAATATTGTCAAATAAAAATGTAGATATAAATTTGATAAAAAGATTAAAAATTGAAGATACACTAAATCAAAATGTTTCTGAACTCTCTGGTGGTCAACAACAACGAGTATCTATTGCTAGAGTTTTAACAAAACAACCAACTATTATTTTTGCAGATGAACCTACTGGTAACTTAGATCGTAATACTGGTATTGAAATCATGGATACAATGTTAGAGTATATAAAAGAGAGAGATGGCGCACTGTTTATAGTAACCCATGATGAAGAGATAGCTAAAAAATGTAATTCAGTATATAGATTAGAGGATAAAAGATTAAATAAAGTTTATCTATAATGCAAATAGCTGATTTTATAACTGAAAATAATGCAGTAATTTTTATACTTCTATTTTCTAGGATTAGTGGTTTTTTTGCCTTTTTACCATTTTTTTCACATGCTACAATTTCTGTAAATATCAAAACTGCCTTTGCACTATATATTACTTTTTTACTTTTCCCTATAGCGGTATTATCAAATAATAGTATAGTTATTGACAATATCATGCTACTCGTCATGAGTGAGTTTATGATAGGCTTTTTAGCTGGGGTTTTTCTAAACCTTATATTTGCTTCTCTTTCACTTGCAGGTGGACAAATAGCAATGGTTATGGGATTTTCTATGGCAAATGTTTTTGATCCAGTTTCAGGGTCTAATTCACCTATAATTAGTCAAATGCTAACTCTTATAGCTATAATGATACTTTTAGCATTTGATGGTCATCATCTAATATTAATATTTTTATCCAAATCAATAGATAGTATACAGCTAGGTGGTTTTTATCCTTCACATGATATATTGGAATACATGATAACAGCAACATCTAATTTATTTAAAATATCTATTATACTTGCTTTTCCTATTATAGCACTCTCCATACTATCAGATATTATTTTTGGAATGCTTATGAAGACAATGCCACAATTTAACCTACTTGTTGTCGGTTTTCCAATAAAAATATTTTTATCTATGCTTGTAATGATGGCAATACTCGGAAGTATCATGCAAATCTTTAAAAATGAATTTTTAAAATTATTTGAATATTTAAGATATCTACTATAAATTTATATCCCTAACCATTTGATACCTATGAACTAAGAGCACGATGACTTGAATTTTAACTATATTTTTTATAGTATAGTTATTGTATTATACTTAAATAATAAAAAATAGATTGGAGAATGATTATGCTTTGTATACTTTTGATAAATGATAATAAAATTGTTTCAAGATTGCTTCAACTAAGCAGTAAAAAGAGTGGTTTTGATATGGAAGAGAGTGGTATTTTTTCACCTCAAAAAGAGTCTTATAATCTAATTTTTATTGATAGTGATAAGTATAATCCTGAGTTAGTTGATAAAATAAAAACAAATTTAACTTATGATAAATTAGTATTTATAGGAACAAATCAGGTTAAAAAACCTGCAGAGTTTGAACTTCTCTTAGAAAAACCTTTTTTACCCGCTGATTTTACATCTTTGATAGAGAGTAATTTTATTACTGAGAGTGAAGAAAGTAAAGATGATAACAATTTAGAAGATAGTGACGATAAAGAGTTTGAGTTTAATGAGGAACTGCACTCTTTTGATAATGAACTAGATTCAACTCCTGAAAAACTTAGTCAAATAATAGATGATATTGATGAAGAGATAGTTGATGATTTAGATATTGATGAAAATGAGATGGAAATTAATGATGATTTATTAAATTTTGATGATGAAGATATTGAAGAGAGTGAAATTGATGAGGAACTACCAAATATTGATAATGAACTTGAAGAAGATAGTGAAGAAAATAAAATTGATAAATTAGAAGATTTACTTGAAGAAACTGTAGATGAAACAACCAAAATATCAGATAATTTAGAGATTGATATTGAAACTAAAGAAGAAACTATAGTTGAAAAAGAAGATGGAGATGAATTACTTTCCCTTGATGAAGATAAATTAAAAAAAGTTATTGAACCTGAATTAGTAGAAAATGTAGAGATAGTTGATAATAATAAAGATATAGAACCCTTTTTGGAAACTAAAAAAGAAGATGAGCTTGATAACAATCAAAAAAATTTAGAAGATATTGTAAAAGAGCAACTAAAAGAGATTATAACTGCCAACTTACTAAAAGATGTACTTAAAGATATGCAGATTAATATAACTTTCTCGAGTAAAGATTAATGAATGGGAGCTTACTAGTAATATCAGGTCCAAGTGGATGTGGAAAGAGTTCACTTTTAAATGAAATACTTCAACATGATAATAGTATCTATTTTTCAATATCTACAACAACAAGGAGTATAAGAGATGGTGAAAAAGAGGGAGTTGATTACTACTATGTTTCAAAACAAGAGTTTGAAAAAGATATAAAAGAAAATAATTTTTTAGAGTGGGCTAATGTACATGATAACTACTATGGCACAAGTTTAAAACCGATAAAAAAGGCTTTAGCTGATGGTAAATTGGTTATATTTGATATTGATGTACAAGGTCATGAAATAGTTAAAAAAAAGTTTCCAAATCTTCTAACTTCACTATTTATCACAACACCTTCACAAATAGAGTTAGAAAAGAGATTAACTAAAAGAGGTACTGATTCACATGATACGATACAAAAAAGAGTTTCAAATGCAAAAGATGAGATGAAAAGAGTATTTGAATATGAATATTTTTTAGTAAATGATAACTTTGAAAAAACACTAGAAGATTTAAAATCGATTATTAAAGTTACACGAGTTAAAAAATCTAAAGAAGATTTATCTAACTTTCTATCAAATTGGTGATTTTTTATAAATAAATGTTATAATCTTTAAAAAATTTAAGGAATTATTTATGGGTGTACCTAGTGGAATGGAACTAATAATAATAGCACTTGTAGTGCTTTTACTATTTGGTGGAAAGAAAATACCTGAGTTAGCAAAAGGTCTTGGTAATGGTATAAAAAACTTTAAAAAAGCTATTAAAGAAGATGATGTTGAAGAGAAAAAAGATGATGCTGAGATAATAGAGGCAAAAGAAGATACTGCAACAGCTGTAAAGTCTGAAGAATCTCAAAAATCTTAACTAAAAAGTTATTTTAGTTGAAAAATATTGTCAAAAAAGAGATACAAAAATACATAGGTGTAGATTTTTTGCTTGAAAAACCAAAAGATTTATCTTTTGGACACTATGCCTCTCCAGTTGCTTTTTCACTTGCAAAAGAGTATAGAAAATCGCCCATGATTATTGCTGATGAGCTTTGTAAAAAGTTTAGTGGTAGTAAAGTATTTGAATCGGTAGAGAGTATTAAGGGATATATTAACTTTAAACTAAGTGATTCATTTTTAGATACTTTAGCAACTAGTTCACTACTTGATGAAGATAATTTTGCTACTGATTCACATGATAAAAAAATACTTTTAGAGTATGTTAGTGCAAATCCTACAGGACCACTTCATATTGGTCATGCAAGAGGTGCAGTTTTTGGTGATACTCTTTATAAAGTTGCAAAACACCTAGGATATAATATTGAGAGTGAATACTATGTAAATGATGCTGGTAACCAGATAGAACTACTTGGTCTTAGTATCCATTTAGCTGGTATTAAAGAGTGTTTAAAAGAAGAGCCTACTTATCCAGAAGAGTATTATAAAGGTGAATATATAACAGATTTAGCGATTGATGCTGGAAATTATTTTGGTATTGATATTTTTAAAGACCCTAAAAATATAGAACAATTATCCATTTGGGGTAAAGATAAAATGCTACTTCTCATAAAAGAAAATCTTTTAGATGCAAAAATAAAATTTGATCATTTTGTAAGTGAAAAAGAACTTTTTAAACTATGGGATGAATCAAAAGATCAACTTATAAAAAACAGTGCAACTTATAAACAAGATGGAAAATTATGGTTAAAATCTTCAGAATTTGGAGATGAAAAAGATAGAGTTATTGTTAGAGAAGATGGTAAACCAACATATCTAGCAGGAGATATAATATATCATAATCAAAAATTTAAAAGAAACTATGACCACTATATAAATATTTGGGGTGCTGATCATCATGGATATATAGCAAGAGTAAAAGCTGCTGTTAATTATATGGGATATGATGAGAAAAAACTTGAAGTTATACTATCTCAAATGGTTTCACTCTTAAGAGGTGGTAAACCATACAAAATGAGTAAACGAGCAGGTAATTTTATACTTATGAGTGATGTTATAGAAGAGATTGGGTCAGATGCACTTCGTTTTATATTTATGACAAAAAAGAGTGATACTCACTTGGAATTTGATATAGATGATTTAAAAAAACTAGATAGTACAAACCCTGTATATTATGTAAATTATGCACATGCGAGAATAAATCAAGTTTTACAAAAAAGTGGTAAAAAAGAGAATGATTTAAAAGGTATTTCACTTGATAATCTAAGTGATGATGCAAAAAATCTTCTTTTTAATGCTTTAACTCTTGGTGAAGTTTTAAATGATTCGTTTGATTCTCGTCAACTGCAAAAACTTTCAGAATATTTAAAAAACTTATCATCACTTCTTCATCAGTTTTATAATAAATATAAAATTGTTGGCTCTGATGATGAATTGGTATATTTAAAAATATTTTTGGTTGTAGGTTTGAGTTTAAGAACTGGACTAAAACTAATGGGAATAGAAGCAAAATATAAGATGTAGTCTACACAATTACTTCATCTTGTTATTGTAATATTTAAATAAAAGGAACTATTTTATGAAATTTTTAAAACTAATACTTATTGTTGGTTTGCTTACAACACTTGGATTTACTAAAACAAAAGAAAATTTAACTTTTGAGTTTAAAGACAATAAAAACACTACTTATCATGTCAAAAGTACAGAAGCGGGGATGGATATAAAAGAGTTAAGGGGACAGGTAGTATTTTTAGCTCTGTTTGGTCATAGATGTCCACCCTGTATGATGGAAATATCAGGCTTTAGAGAGTTTACTAATGATGCTAAATATAATAAAAGAGCAAAAATACTTGCTTTAGAAGTTCAAGGTCTTAATAGTGATAATATTAAAGACTTTATCAGCTCATCAAACATAAACTATTCAGTAGTGGCTGGTAGTAGCTATTTAGATTTTATAAACTATATTGGATATAGAACAAAATGGAACAATCTTATTCCTTTTATGGTAGTTCTTGATACAACTGGAAAAGTTGTTGAATTTGGTAATGGTATAGTTAGTCAAGATGAGTTAAGAGATCTTACTGATAAACTTTCACCAATAAAAGAGAAGAAGTAAACTATTTTATTTATTATTATTAAAATTATACATATTATAAGTGCCTTTATATATGGTGGATTTTTAATAGTTGATAATCTATTTCTAGTAAAAATGCCTCAAACACTCTCTAAAGATGAACATACTAAAGCTAGAGAATCAATCATGATGCATGTTAGAAAAGTTGTTCCTTGGGCACTTATAGTAGCAGTAATAGCTGGTATATAT
>DQSO01000108.1 GCA_015663225.1 Campylobacterales bacterium | reverse complement strand
CTAAAGGTTTAGAGATACTAAAAAATGTAAAAGATGAGTTTGGATATAAGATAGTTACAGATATTCATGAATCTTATCAAGTTGCAGAGGCTAGTGAAGTTGTGAATATTTTACAAATCCCTGCATTTTTATGTAGACAGACTGATTTATTGGTAGAAGCTGCAAAGAGTGATTGTATTATCAATATCAAAAAAGGTCAATTTATAAATCCAGAGGATATGAAATACTCAGTTGCAAAGGTTTTAAAAACTCGTGGTTTTGATGAAGTAAATTTTTCAAACTCTAAAAAAGCTGGAGTATGGCTAACTGAGAGGGGTAGTACATTTGGTTATGGTAATTTAATAGTTGATATGAGAGCATTAGTGATGATGAGGGAGTTTGCTCCAGTTATATTTGATGCAACACACTCTGTTCAGATGCCTGGAAGTGGTGGTGGAACAAGTGGTGGAAAAAGAGAATTTGTTGCTCCACTATCTCGTGCGGCAGCGGCAGTTGGGGTTGATGGTTTCTTTTTCGAAACTCATTATGATCCTCAAAATGCACTAAGTGATGGACCAAATATGCTTAGTTTAGAGGATTTAGATATAACTATACAAAAGATAGAAAGTATTTCTAAAGCCTAATAAGGCATTAGAAATATCTCATCACTATCTTTTTGATTTGATAGTTTTTGCATGATATTTATATCTACATTTTTATAATCTATTTTCCCAATACTATTTACAGGTGCTTTGTTAAAATCATAACCTAAACCTAAAGAGAATCCATAGTTATAATCTTTATCTATCTTTTTAGTAACATCTAACTGTGCTAGGATATTTGCACTATAAGTAAAGTAGTATTTTCCTCCCATACCAAAATTGTAGAAATTTGATTTTCTAGAAGCATTTTCATAACCAATACCTGCTAAAAAAAATGGAACAACATTTTTATATAATGAAGTTACTTGATAGATAACACTTGTTGTATATCGTTGTATATCCTTATCATCAAGCTTACTTTTTAGGTTTTCATACTTTAGTTGTAGTGCTATATTTTTAGTGAAATACAAATTATTTCTTATACCAAATATTGAAGCATGTGAATTATCACTGTTACTATTATTTTTATATGTTCCTGCAGTTATTTCAAGACCTAAATTAAGCGAAAATAGGTTTTGGTAAAACAAAAATATTGATATAAAAATAACAACTATTTTCATAATTTCCTCCATTTATATAGATATCTTCTTCTATATCGACACAAATTAAAATTATTTAATAGCTAAAAGACCTTCAAAGTTAAGATATTTAAAAATAGTGAGAATATCTTCAAATCCTGCTCGCTTAAGCATATCTACATTTGCATTTGAAGAGAATGGTTCTAATACACCTTTTAAACTTTTTGTTTTTGAAATAATTTCATTAGGTGAGTAACCATTTGAAAGTTTAAACTCTGTATATAAAGTTGAGATAATATCTTGAAATCTTGCATCATTTGCTCTAACTTTTTCAAACATTATAAATCCACCACCCCACTCTAGTGAGTCATATATTTTGTTTATAAGCTCTTGTCGTAGTTTAGGATGTATGAACTGTACTGTATAAAAAGCTACTATAAAATCACTTTTTTCTAACTCAATAGTGTTTATATCATCACATAAAAAAGATAGATTTTTGTTCTTATATTTTTTTGAAGCAATATCTATCATATCTTGTTCTATATCTATTGCAATAAAATTTGCATTTCTAAATTCATGTTTAGATGATAGCCTATAGGAAAGTTTACCTGTTGAAGAGCCTAACTCATATATAGTTGAATCATCTTTTATAAAAAAATCACTAAATTGCTCTACTAGAGTATGTCCTTGTTCATACATAGGAACTGAGCGAACTACATGCTCTTCAAAATTTTGTGCAGTTTTTGCATCAAACTTCCAATTTGCATTTTTTGCAGTTATATTATCTCCAGTAGAACTTGGCATCTATTTTCTAGCAATAAACAGTGTTGAAATATCCATAGAGTAACCTTTTGCTTCTTTCATTGTGAAACCAATCTCTTTAAGTTCATCTACTAAATCTTCTTTGGTTAAAAACCCATCTATAGAGTTTGGTAGATAGCTATAAGCTCCAAAATTTCTTGATAATACCCCACCTACAATTGGTAAAATCTTTTTCATATAAAAATCTCTACCCATTGTAATAAGGTTTTGTTTTTTAAGTTTTGTAAACTCCAAAATAACTAAAAGACCATCTTTTTTCAAAACTCTATGAAACTCTCGTAGTCCCTCTTCTCTGTTTACAACATTTCTTAATCCATAAGATATACTTAATATGTCAACACTCTCATCTTGAAATGGTAAATCTTTTGCCTCTGCCTCAACAAACTCAGCATTAAGAGATTTTTTCTTAGCTTCTTCTAGCATACCAACTGATGGATCAGCTCCAATTATTTTATCTATTGTTATATCTTCTTTTTTTGAGAATTTATCCCAGTTTTCACACATATCACCCGTTCCACAGGCAACATCTAAAATTATATCTATATCTTTTTTCCCATATAGCTTAAAAGTTT
>DQSO01000135.1 GCA_015663225.1 Campylobacterales bacterium | reverse complement strand
GCAGTCAAAGATTGATGGCGACACTGTGAAGAAGAAGCATAGCTATATAACTCCTCTATCTTATTTTTTGCAAAGTTTCTGTATTTTTCATCTTCGATGGAGTCCATAAGCTCACTTTTTCGCACAACATCACCCATACTATACATCAGCAAACACTCACTTTTTAAGCCATCTCTCCCTGCTCGTCCAATCTCCTGGTAATACCCCTCTATACTCTTTGGCAGATCCATGTGAACTACATATCTTACATTGCTTTTATCTATTCCCATTCCAAAGGCTACAGTTGCGACTACAACCTTGGTTTCATCTTTGATAAAACTCTCTTGAACACTTTTTCTTATATTTGTGGATAATCCTGCATGATAAGCAGCTGCATTGATACCATTTTGTGATACAAAAGAGGCTAACTCTTCACACTCTTTTCTAGCAAATGTATAGATTATTCCACTCTCATTTTTATAATTTTGTAAAAACTTCAGAAGTTCTTTTTTTCCATTTCCAACTCTTTTTTTAACATTTAAAATAAGGTTATCTCTATAAAAACTACCAACAAGTCGTACAGGATTTTCAAGCTTCAAAGATTTTATAATATCATCAGCAACTTTACTTGTAGCAGTAGCCGTAAAAGCAGCGATAGGAATATGTGGAAACTCCTCTTTTAAAAAGTTGAGCTTTCTATAATCAGGTCGAAACTCATGCCCCCACTCACTAACACAATGAGCCTCATCAATAACAAAAAAACTTACATCTATCTGTGATATTAAATCTTTAAAACTCTGCATATTTGCTCGTTCTGGCGAAACATATAAAAGTGATACCTCTTTTTGCCTAATTTTTCTATAAACTTCACCAATCTCTTCACCATTTAGTTCACTTGTTAGTTTTTCAGCTTTTATATTGTTAGCATTTAGGTTAAAAACTTGGTCATTTATTAAAGCTATTAAAGGAGATATAACGATAGTAATCTTATCATCAAAGTAAAGTGCAGGAAGTTGATAACATAAAGACTTTCCACCACCAGTTGGGAGTATCGTAAGTAGATCTTTTTTCTCTACAATAGCTTCAATACTCTCACTTTGAAATGGTCTAAATTCTCTAAATCCAAAGTTCTTTTCAAGTAGTGATAATATTTTTTCGCTCTTACTCATATATCTTCCTAATACAATTTCGCAATATTAGCCAAATTTCCATATAATATCCTCAAAAAAACTAAGGAATTTAAATGGGTTTAAAAGCTGATAGTTGGATAAGAGAAAAGTCGATAAATGAAAAGATGATAGAGCCTTTTTGTGAAGATCAAGTTGGAAAGGGTGTAGTTAGTTATGGGCTTAGCAGTTATGGTTATGATATACGAGTTGGGCGAGAGTTTAAGATATTTACAAATGTAAACTCTACTGTGGTTGATCCTAAAAACTTTGATGAAAATAGTGTTGTAGATATAGAAACTGATATAGCAATTATCCCTGCTAACTCTTTTGCATTGGCTCGTACTGTTGAGTATTTTAAAATGCCTAAAGATGTATTGGCTATTTGTTTGGGGAAAAGTACCTATGCTAGGTGTGGGATTATTGTAAATGTTACACCATTTGAGCCAGGATTTGAAGGTCATATAACTATTGAGATTTCAAATACTACTCCACTTCCTGCAAAAATATATGCAAATGAGGGTATCGCTCAAGTACTATTTTTTCAAGGAGATACACCTTGTGAAGTTACTTATGCTGATAAAAAAGGTAAATACCAATCTCAAGCAGGTATAACTCTTCCTCGTATTTTAAAAGCTTAATATGACTAGATATGAACTTGTAAAAGTAGCTAACTACCTTAAAGAGTATAAGAAGATTAGCTCAATATATCGAGTTAGTGATACGATTTTAAAAATTACTTTTGACAAAGGTAAAGGGCTATTTTTTGATATAAAAAAGGGTGATTCATATATTTTTTTAAAAGATGATTATAAGGTCACAAAGAAGTATACTGCACCATTTGATATAGTCATACACAAGCGATTTACTAACTCACAAATTCAAGAGATAAAAGTTTTAGAAGGCAATCGAATACTTCAAATAAAAGTATCAAGAAATTCAAAATATAAACTTGACATATCTATTTTACAGTTTGAATTTACAGGACGAAATACAAATATAATAATCCTCGATGAAAGTAAGATAGTTCAAGAGGCTATTCGTCATATTGATAGTAGCACTTCTTTTAGAGAGGTTAGAGTTGGTGAACCTTTACAAGAGCTAGAACCTCGTTCTTTTAAACCAAAAGATCAAGAGCCTATAGATGATGTAGAGGAGTTCTTAAAAAATGAATATTTAAAAAGAGAGTTTGCAAAACTTCGCTCACTTCAAACTCAAAAAGTGCTTTTTGTACAAAAAAAGATTGATAAATTAAAACAGCTTTTAAACTTAATAGATGATAAAGACAAACTCGAAGCAAAGATGGATTTATACTATCATCAAGCAAATCTAATAACGGCAAATATATATAAACTAAAAAATTATCAAAGAGTATTTGAAGTAGAAGATTTTGATGGAAATCAAGTCATAATTACTCTACCAAAAGATGCGAAAACTCCTTCACTTGCAGCTAATATGCTTTTTAAAATGGCAAAAAAGTTAAAGCAAAAGGCTAAGAATTCTTATATTGAAAAAGAAAATTTAACATCTAAAATAGAGTTTTATCAAAATCTACAACAAGCAGTAAAAATTGCAAAAAGTAGTGATGAGCTTGGATTGTATTTTCCAAAACAACCTAAAAAAATAAAAAAAATAAAGGTAGATGCAAATATTGAAAATTTCTATTTTACTGACTATAAGTTATCAATTGGAAAAAATCAAAAAGGAAATCAAAGCTTATTAGAAAATGCTAAGATGAGTGATGTTTGGATGCATATTAAAGATATTTCATCATCTCATGTTATAATACGAAGTGATAAGAAAAATGTACCTTTAGAAGTCCTAGAATTTGGGGCAAAACTATGTGTTGATTTTAGTGGATTAAACTCTGGAGGCTATTTGGTAGATTATACAAATAGAAGAAATGTTAAAATCCGTGAAGGTGCAAATGTGAACTATGTGGAGTATAAAACTATAAAGGTTACAAAGGAGTAAATTATGATAAGTGCTGTAGATGGTATGATATATGCAAATCAGAACATGCATGTTGCTGCTTCAAAACAACTAGACCATCAAGGTCGTATAGATTTTCAAAATATTGTAGCCGCTTCACTAGCTAATGATAAAACAAGAGAGATACAAGAGACAAGGGCGGTAGAAGAAGATAAAGCCCTAGACCCAGAACGAGAACATAACAAAGATGCTACAGATGAACAAACTGGTGAAAAAGAGGAAGAGGAGAGAGCGGTTCTAGCTGCTGGAGAGAAAAATAGAGATAAAAATAAGCCAGATGAGGATGATGATGGACTTCCTCATCTTTTAGATATAAGAGCTTAAAAGAACCTTCCTAGGCTAAGTTTATCTATATAGGTAAAACTCTAATAGCTTCATCTAGCTTCTCTTTTAAAATAGCTTCAATAGCATAAAGAGTTCCAGTTGAACTACTAGCACAACCACTACAAGCTCCAAGGTATCTGATATAAATATCTATATGACCATCACTCTCTTTGATGTCAATAACTTCCATATTTCCACCATCCATGATAAGCATCTGTCTGATATTGTCATCTAATACTTTTTCTACTTTTTTTAACTTTTGAACCACAGTCATTTGAGCAAATGCAACATCAGCACCACTCTCTATATCATCAGTTACTCTCTTTGTCTGTTTCTCTGCCATTTTAGCCCTTACATCTCTTAAAATATCTACTAAGTAATACTCTTTTTCTTCATGACCACCTGGTTTTATACAACTTTTACAAAATGCACCTGCTTTTGTATAGTCTGTTATCTGCTCTATTGTTGTAAGGTCATTTATCTCTATAACCTCTTGAAGTGTTCCTAGAGTTACCCTTGCACATTCACAAACGATAATCTCCTCTTCAAAACTCTCTATATCTACACCCTTATAAATCGCTGCTGCTTTTTTTATAACATCATATGCCATAACTGAACAGTGCATTTTTTGAGGTGGAACTGCTGGAGTATTTGGGTTATCTCTCATTGCAAATTCAACATCTATATTTGTTATTTTTATAGCTTCACTTACAGTTTTTCCTATAGTTAGCTCAGTCATAACATCACTACTAGCTATAGCAGTCCCACAACCAAAACTTTTAAATTTTGCTTCTATAATCTTCTCTGTTTTAGGCTCAACCACCCAATAAAGTCTAACAGCATCGCCACAACTCTCAGCACCAAAATCAGCAACTATCAACTCTCCACCAAGCTTCATCGCCTCATCTTCTGTAATCTCACCCATATGTGTGGGGTTATTCATACGATCTTGAACTTTTTGACTATATTCGTCCCAGATAGTTCCCCCTACTAAATTATCAAATCCCATAACTTTCTCCTACTTTTTTTCTGTATGTGGAGTATAAGCATATGAACTACTTATCTCTCTTAGTCTTTTAACCGCTTTTTTTACTTCTTCTATTGTATAATCAATTTCCATTTTAGTTGTATAGCGACTCAAACTAAATCTTATCGCAGTATGAGCTAAATCAGCCTCAGCACCTATAGCTTCCATAACTGGATTTGATTCTAAATCTTCACTTGCACAAGCACTTCCTGTACTTGCAGCAATTCCAGCTTTGTTTAAATCCCATAACATTGATTCGCCCTCAATACCTCTAAAACTAACTAGCAGAGTCGAACCAACTCTTTTTTCTCTAGGAGTTACTACAAATGTATCTTCTATCTTTAAAATCTCATCTTCAAGTTGATCTCTTAACTCAATAACATCAGGATAATCAAAATCTATACTATCAACTGCAAGTTCTATTGCTTTACCCATACCTGCGATTGCTCCTACATTTATAGTTCCACTTCTAAGTCCTCCCATTTGAGCACCTCCGTGAAATAGTGGAGTAACTTCTCTACCACTTCTTATAAAAAGCCCACCAACACCTTTTGGTCCGTGAAACTTATGAGCAGAAAATGTTAAAAAATCAACTCCCTGAAGAAGTTCTAAGTTGATTTTTATTTTACCAACTGCTTGAACTGCATCAGTATGAAAAAGAACATTATTCTCTTTGCAAATCTGGGAAATTTCCTCTATTGGAAATATCGCTCCAGTTTCATTATTTACCCACATGATAGATACAAGTGCTGTTTTTGGAGTTATATAATCTCGCACCGTACTAGCATCAATCAAACCTTCACTATTTATCGGAAGATAGCTAACTTTTACACCAAGAGTTTCTAAGAACTTTGCAGTTGCTATGATAGATGGGTGTTCAACTTCACTTACTATGATGTGATCTTTTCGTCCACTCATAATATCTCTAAAATAGACACTTTTTAATATCCAGTTATTACTCTCAGTTGCACAAGAGGTCATAACTATACTATCTTTTTTATTTGCACCAAAACCCATATATATCTGCTCGTATGCATATTTTATATCTGGTATTATCTCTTTTGCATAATCATGTAATGAGTTTGGATTTCCAAACCTTTCACATAAAAATGGCTCCATAACTCTTTTTACTTGCTCATCAACTTTAGTTGTAGCATTGTTATCTAAATATACTCTCATATTGCCCTCGAATCATAATTTTATATTATATATTTTTAATTAGGACTAATTTAGTCTTATTTAGAATAATACTTCTTATTTTATTAAGATTACCTTAAAATCGTTAGTTTCCAAGTGCAAAACTCCAAAAAGGTAACACTTCTATCTCAATATCTTCAATTTGATAGCTAAACTCCAACTCTAGTGTTACTATTTGTAGTTTTTTAAGTCCAAGTTGTTTAAGTAAAGGAACAAGTGAATATATCCTATTTTTTAAAAGTACCTCAGGGGTAAAAGCCATAGATATGACTCCTAACTCCTTTTTTGGAACTACAAAATCTACACGATCAGTATAATATATCTCCTCACCTCTTTTTAAAAGTTCTAAAAAAATAATATTTTCAAGCCTTTTTATAAAGTCTTTTTCAAAGCTTAAAATTCCTCTAATAGCAAAATCTATCATATAAATTTTTTTTGAGTGAGATTTTTTTTCATATCGCTCTACTAAAAAAATGACCTTTTTTGCTTGTAGATCTTTTATGAGAGTATAAAACTTATCTTTGGAAATCTTATAATCTAAACTCATCTCTTTAAAGAGCCCTAATAAAGTTATAGTAGAGCCTTGTTTCAAGCTCAGAGTCTGCATAAGTGCAAATTCTAAAGCATCAGGAAACCAAGAGTATAGAAGAAGTTGAAAACTTTTCTCATAACTATCTTTAGAAGCAGTTGCCACAAATGGATATGTACCGATAGTAGAAAAGTTATTAAAAGAGATTTTCTCACTAATAAATCTTCCATCAAATGCTAAAAACTCTTCAAAATCAAGAGGATATATCTTTTTACTCTCGTACCCATTAATCTTTACCTCTTGATATGTTGTGATTATGGTTTTTTCAACTTTCAAAGGAGTGAATCTAAAATCAAAGTTATCAAAAACAAGAATTTTAATACTATTTTCGTCTATAAATACTTCTATATCTTCACGAGATATATCCCCAACTCGTAAATCTTCAAAATCTATATAGAGGTAACTACCAAACTTTTGTGAAGATAAAAAATCATATATTAGATAACTCTTTCCACTTCCTCTAGGACCACAAAGAGTAATAGCATCACCATCAAGCGATACTTTTCGTGGATGAGCTATAATTCCTTTAAACTCTTTTTGATATAGAAGTTCTAAAGTTTGCATCGCTTAGAAAACTCTCTAACCTCATCATTTATCAAAAACAGATCCTCTACACTTGTTGCTTTTAGAGTTGAAAACTCTTTGTAAGCTTTAAGATTGAGTTTTGAAATATCTAAAAAACTAATATCATGTGAAAAGAACCGTTCAATAGCGACTTCATTTGCTGAGTTTATTACAACACCAAGATGAGGATTTTTTAAAATATCATCTTTTATAGCCCAAATAGGATACCTATCAACTTCTATCTTTTTAAACTCTAAAGAACCAACTTCTAGTAAATCTATAGGCTTTAAAATCTCCTCTTTTATATCAAGGTTTAGAGCATAAGCGATAGGAAGTTTCATATCAACTCCAGCTATGTGAGCAGTGGTACTACCATCAGCAAAATCAATAAGAGCATGAATAATAGATTTTGTTTCTATGATAGCATCAAGGTTATCTATATCAAAAAGCCATTTCGCCTCTAATAATTCAAAGAGTTTGTTTGTCATTGTTGCACTATCTATTGTTATCTTTTTACCCATAGACCAGTTTGGATGGTTTAGTGCTTGTTTGATTGTTACGGTTTGAAGTTCATCTAAAGGAGTATTGGCAAATGAACCACCACTCGCTGTGATAATCATCTTTTTAATATCTCTATCACTTTGAAGATACCAAAGTCCAAAGTGTTCACTATCTATTGGAGTTATTAAAGATGCATCTATAAACTCACCACCAACTACTAAACTCTCTTTATTTGCAAGAGCCAATTTTTTTCCAAGTTTTATACTCTCTAGTGTAGGTTTTAATCCACTAAATCCAACAAGAGCATTTACAACTTGTCTACTTTTGCAAAGATTTAAAATCTCTAAAATTCCATCTTCGCCATATCGCACATCTTTATGATTTACTTTTTTTATGTCTTCTTTGTTTTGTACTGCTACATAGAGAGGATTGAACTCTTTT
>DQSO01000183.1 GCA_015663225.1 Campylobacterales bacterium | reverse complement strand
TTTATGGCATATGTTGCATCTTGGGTATTTTATAATAATAACAAGATGAGCAAAGAAGCAGAGCCTTTTATCTACTCAAATATAAAAGATATACCACAAAAAAAAGTTGGACTTCTTCTTGGTACTGCTAAGTATTTAAAAGGTGGATATAAAAACTATTTTTATAGTTATCGAATAGATGCTGCTGTTAAACTTTATAAGAGAAAAAAGATAAAAAAGATTATAGTTTCGGGGGATAACTCTAGTAAAAGATATGATGAGACAACTTCAATGCAAGAGGACTTGATAAAAAGAGGTGTAGCTAAAAATGATATTTTTTTAGACTATGCTGGTTTTAGAACACTTGACTCTATTGTCAGAGCTGAGGCTATTTTTAGTGTGAAAGATTATGTGATTATTACTCAAAAGTTTCATGCTCAAAGGGCTATATTTATCTCCCATAAAAAAGGTCATAAAAGTGTTGCTTTTATTGCAAAAGATATAGCAAATACACCTACTGCACTGAAGATGAAGATAAGAGAACTTTTTGCTAGGGCTAAAGCATATATTGATATATACTTTTTAAAAACTGAACCTAAGTTTTATGGAAAAAAAATAGATTTATAAAGCTTTTTGTAATATAATATAAATGTTACCTGAACGATTCGATAACCATATAATGAGGGTCCAACGAAAATATTTAGTGGAAGTTTGTGCTTTTATGGTGTGTGTCGTCTATGCTTGAGCTTTTAAAGTTAGTAGTCGACCCTAAAATAGAAGCCATTTCCCAATTCTTGGCTTTTAGGGCCAACTATTAAGTGGAACGGTCGTTTGGGTGATATATTTCAAATAATATTAAAGAAGAAAAATAATGAATGTATTGATTATAGGTAGTGGTGGACGAGAGTATTCTATTGGACTAGCACTAAAAAAAGATGATAAAGTATCGAAGATTTATTTTGCTCCTGGCAATGGGGCTACTGATGTGATTGGTGAAAATATAGATATAAAAGATTATAGCGATTTGGCGGTATTTGCTAAAGAGAGTGATATTGGGCTAACTATTGTGGGACCGGAAGCTCCTTTGGTTGATGGTGTTGTTGATATATTTAAAAAAGAGGGACTTGTTGTATTTGGACCAAGTGCTGGGGCTGCAAGGCTTGAGGGTTCAAAAGTTTATATGAAGAACTTTTTAAAAAAGTATGATATTCCAACAGCTATTTATGTTGAAACTGCTGATGAAAAAGAAGCATTTGATTTTATAGATACCCTGATTGCTCCTATTGTTGTTAAGGCTGATGGATTGTGTGCGGGGAAGGGTGTTATTATCGCTCAGAGTAATCAAGAAGCTAAAGATGCAGTAAGTGGAATGCTTAGTGGAGAGAGTTTTGGTGATGCTGGTAAAAAAGTGATAGTTGAAGAGTTTTTAGATGGATTTGAACTATCCATTTTTGCTATTTGCGATGGAGATAATTATAAACTTCTTCCAGCGGCTCAAGACCATAAAAGACTTTTTGATGGGGATAAAGGTCCAAATACGGGTGGTATGGGTGCTTATGCTCCAACTCCTTTGGTAAATAAAAAGATATATGATGATGTTAAAGAGTTGGTTATGAAGCCAACACTTGAGGGTATGAAAAAAGAGGGAAGTCCGTTTGAAGGTGTTTTATTTATAGGACTTATGATAGTAGATGGTGTTATAAAAGTTTTAGAATACAATGTTCGATTTGGTGATCCTGAGTGTGAAATACTTATGCCTTTGATAAAAAGTAGTGTTTTTGATCTATTTTATAAAGCTTCTACTGGTGAGTTAGATAGTTTAAATATTGAGATTGATGATAGATATGCTGTTGGTGTTGTAGCTGCTAGTCAGAACTATCCATATAAAAGTACAAAAGCAAGTGAAATAATAGCAGATGAAATCCTACATGATAACTTAAAAGAAAATGCTCATATAGTATATGCAGGAGTAACTAAAGAGGATGATAAACTCTTTGCTACTGGTGGTAGAGTTTTACTTGGTGTTGGACTTGGAGATAGTATACAAGAGGCTCGTGATAATGCTTATGATATTTTAGGTCAGATTCATTTTATTGGTAAAAAGATAAGAATGGATATAGCTTATCAGGCATTAAAGTAGACTTATGAATGAAGAACAGATTTTAGATAAACTTTCTATGGAGGGATTAAACCTCTCTTCTATAAGTAAAAGATCGTTTGCCTACATGATAGATGAAGTTATAATCTCGATATTTATTTTTGTAATATTTTATGAGCAGATGAGCAATGTTGTTGATGAAAATGATATTGTAAATCTTACAAATAGATTGTTTGGGTATGTGATAGCTCTAAAAGTTATCTATCATACATTTTTTATATGGCAGTATGGATCAACTATGGGTAAGATGATTTTGAAAATAAAAGTTGTAGATATATATACACTTGATAACTTATCTTTTTATAGATCTTTTTCAAGAGCGATGATGCGAGTTATAAGTGAAGGTGTTTTTTATCTTGGTTACTTATGGGCTGTTTTAACTAAAACTCGCCAAAGTTGGCATGATAAGTTTGCAACTTCATTGGTGATTGATGTATAAAAAACTTTTTCTATCTCTTATCTTTGTCGCATTACAACTAGAGTCATCCTATACGATGTATGCTTCTAGTGTTATGATAAAGGGTAGTAAAGTATATGCAAATAATTCTGTTGTGATCTATGGTGAAAATTCAATATATCAAGCAAAAAGAGCAGTATATGATAGAGATAGTGAAGTTTTAGAGTTAATAGGAGATGTAAATCTTATACATGATGGTAAAACCACTACAAATAGTCAATACACAAAGATTGAGTTAAAAGATAAAAAGGCAGAGATAAAGAAGTTTTTTATATATGATGGCGAGTCAAAACTATGGATAAGAGGTGAAAAGTTTACTTCATCAAAAAAGATTTATCAAGTAGATGATAGTGAAGTTTCAAGTTGTAGTATTGATAATCCTGATTGGAAGATACTTTTTGCAAAGGGAAAATATAACAAAGAAAAAGAGTTTTTAACTCTGAGCCGACCAACTTTTTACTTTAAAGATCTGCCTATTATGGCTCTTCCTTGGTTTGCATTTCCAACTGTAAGAAAAAGAACAAGTGGACTTTTGCGACCAGATATTGGAGTTCAAAGTGAGAGTGGTTTGATATATATCCAACCATATTTTTATGCACCAAGTAAGTTATGGGATATAGAGTTTAAACCACAAATACGAACAGATCGTGGATATGGACTCTATACAACTTTTAACTTTGTAGACAGTAAGTATTCAAGTGGAAGTGTTAAAGTTGGAAGCTTTAAAGAAGATGGAGTTTATGCTAAAAAAAATAGTATAAAAAATAGTTCTCATTATGGTGTAGATATAAAATACCAAAGTAGTAGTCTACTTTTAGAATCATATAAAAAGAGTACCACAAGTGACGGTTTTTTACTAGATATAAAATACCTAAATGATATAGATTATGAAAATTTAAAAAGCTCAAAGATTGAATCATACAATAAACTTGTTACTTCAAGGTTAAACTATCATATAAAAAGAGACAGAGACTATATTGGAATATATGGAAAATATTTTATAGATACATCAAAAGATACAAATAGTGACACTATGCAAGAGTTACCAACTTTACACTATCATAGATTTACAACAAATCTTCCTATAAAAAACCTTATCTATGCAGTTGATTATAAATATAAAAACAATTATAGAGAAGTTGGATTAAATGCCGCACAGCATGAGTTAAATATGCCACTAAAGTTTGATATACCACTATTTGATAACTTTTTAAACTTTTCTGTAAGTGAAAACTTATAC
>DQSO01000040.1 GCA_015663225.1 Campylobacterales bacterium | reverse complement strand
TGACCTTTTTTAACTTTTCCATTTGGAAGAGCTTTTTTAACTGATGCAACAATAATATCACCAACACTTGCATATCTTCTTTTAGAACCACCAAGAACTTTAATACACATAATCTCTTTTGCACCACTGTTATCAGCAACTGCAAGTCTTGTAAAACTTTGTATCATAAGGCTACTCCTGTTGTAAGGATCTCTTTTAATCTAAAAGTTTTTGTTTTTGATAGTGGTCTACATTCGATAGCACTAACTGTATCACCAACATTAACTTCATTTGATTCATCATGCACTAGATATTTTTTAAATCTTTTTACAATTTTATGATACCGTGGATGAACAACTTTTCTTTCAACTAAAACTGTAATAGTTTTATCTCCTGCTCTTTTTACAACTTTACCGTTTATTACTCTTTTTAATGAAGCCATTTTTATGCCTTAACTTCGTTATTTAACACTGTAATTGCAGTTTTAATTCTTGCAATATCAGCTTTTACTTCTCTAATCTCATTAGGATTAGTTAATTGCATAGTTTTAAGCTTAGCTCTAAGTTTAAATTGCAACAACTTCTTCTCTTTCAAAAGTTCATTCAATGCCGCAGCATCTTTATCTTTTAAATCAATATATTTCATGTTCATTCTCTGCTGTTATGATTTTTGTTTTAAATGGTAACTTGTGTTTAGCAAGCGTAAGAGCTTCTCTAGCAAGTTCTTCACTAACTCCTGCCATTTCAAATATGATACGACCTGGTTTAATATTCATAACCCATCTATCAACTGAACCTTTACCCTTACCCATTCTTGTCTCTAATGGCTTAGCTGTTAAAGGCTTATCTGGAAAAACTCTTATCCATGATTTTGCTTCTCTATTAACTTTTCTAGTCATAGAAATCCTAGCAGCTTCGATTTGACGAGAGTCAATTCTTCCAGCTTCTATAGCTTTTAGTGCAATAGTTCCAAATGCAATAGAGTTACCTCTAAATGATTTGCCTCTATTTCTGCCCTTCATCTGCTTTTTAAATTTCGTTCTTTTAGGCATCAACATAACTATTCACCTCTTCTTTTACTTTTTCTTGGAGCATCGTCTTTTTCTACTGGAATTCCTTTAGTAACAACTTCACCTTTGAAAATCCAAACTTTAACACCGATAACACCATAAGTAGTATGTGCTTCTGCAAAACCGTAATCGATTTTAGCTCTTAGAGTATGAAGAGGAACTCTTCCCTCAAGATACCACTCAGTTCTAGCCATTTCAGCTCCACCAAGTCGTCCAGCAACAGATACTTTAATACCTTTTGCTCCCTTACCCATAGCAGCTTGCATAACTTTTTTCATAGCTCTTCTAAATGCAACTCTTCTTTCAAGTTGAGTGGCAACATTTTCAGCACATAGTTGAGCTGAAGTTTGTGGTCGTCTCTCTTCTTTGATCTTTACATTTATCTCTTTACCGATAATCTTGCTTAGTTTAACTCTAAGTTTTTCAATATCAGCACCCTTCTTTCCAATAATAATACCAGGACGAGCAGAAACAATAGTAACTCTTGATTTCTTAGCTGTTCTTTCGATTAATATTTGTGCAATACCTGCATAATAAAGTTCTTTTTTGATGAACTTTCTTATTTTATAATCTTCGCCTATGTAGGTTGCTGTATTCTCTTTTGATGGAAACCATCTTGAATCCCAGTTTCTATTAAGACCAAGTCTAAGTCCAATTGGATTTACTTTTTGACCCATTACGATTCCTTTCCAACAAATTGTTTAGCATCTTCAATAGTCTCTTTAAAGTCTCCTCTAAAGCTATATTTTTCTTCCATTGTAGCTATTTGCTTCTCATTCATGTCAGCAACTTGAGCATAAGTAAATATACCTTCATCGTTTAACTTAGTTTGATAAGCTTTACCAACACCTTTAAGTTTAGTTAAATCATCAGCTTTAGCTTTAGCTTTTGGTGCTTCTTTTTTCTTCTCAACTTTTTTAGTTTCAGTTTTTTTAACTTCTTCTTTCTTTTCAACTTTTTTAGGAGCTGATTTTTTAGCACTAGCTTCCGCAACTTCTACCATGATATGTGATGTAGGCTTTAATATTTTAGAAGCACTACCTCTAGCACGAGGCTTAAATCTTCTTAAAACTGGACCTTTATCAATTCTACATGATATTATCTCAACTTCTTCTGGTTCAAAACCACCATTAGCAATAGCCGAAGCTATAACTTTAGCTATAATACCAGCTGCTTTATTTGGAGTAAACTCAAGTGCGGCAAGTGCCGCTTCACCATTCATACCCTGTACTTCACGAGCAACAAGTCTAGCTTTGTTTGGTGAAAGTCTTATAAATTTTAATACTGCTTTACTCATCTTTCCACCTTAACCTATTTTCTTTTGAACTGAGCCTTTATGACCCTTAAATGTTCTTGTTGGTGAAAATTCACCAAGTTTATAACCAATATGATTTTCAGTAATATATACAGGTATAAAGTTTCTACCATTGTGAACACTAAAAGTTAAACCAATCATATCTGGAAGTATAGTACTTCTTCTTGACCAAGTTTTTATAGGTTTTTTGCTGCCTTCTTCTTTTGCTTTAATTACTTTTTTAAGTAAATGAGCATCTATAAATGGTCCTTTTTTTAAACTTCTAGCCATCTATCTTCCTTTTCTTCTAGAGATAATTAACTTATCACTAGCTTTTTTTCTTCTAGTTTTAAAACCTTTAGTTGGCATACCCCATGGACTAACTGGGTGTCTTGAACCATTAGTTTTACCTTCACCACCACCATGTGGGTGATCAATTGGATTCATCGCAGAACCACGAGTTTGAGGTCGCTTACCTTGATGTCTTATACGACCAGCTTTACCGCCAACAACATTTGACCAGTCTTCATTTCCAACTGTTCCTATAGTTGCCATACACTCTGAAAGAATATGTCTCATCTCACCACTTGGTAATCTTAAAACAACATATCTCTCTTCTTTACCCATAAGTTGAGCATAACCACCAGCACTTCTTGCTATTTGAGCACCATGCCCTGGTTTCATCTCTACATTGTGGATAATTGTTCCCATTGGAATATTTTTAAGTTTCATTGCATTACCTGGTTTAATATCTAAACCTGACTCAGCAGATTGCACTTTATCTCCAACTTTCAATCCTGAAGGTACAATGATATATTGCTTATCACCATCTAGATAGTGAATAAGAGCTATTCTACAGTTTCTATATGGATCGTATTCTATAGTAGCTACTCTACCTTCGATTCCAAATTTTCTTCTTTTAAAATCAATAATTCTATATAATTTCTTCGCACCACCTTGTCTGTGTCTTGAAGTAATTCTACCTGCATTATTTCTACCTGCACTACGAGGTAGTTTTTTTAGTAGTGATGAAACTGTTGGTTTACTTGTAATATCACTAGAATCTAATCCAGTCATAAACCTTCTAGATGGAGTGGTTGGTTTATATGATTTAATTGCCATTTTATACCTCCACGCTTTCTATGTTAGCACCTTCAGGTAGAGTTACATAAAACTTTTTAAAGTCTGGTCTCTTACCTTCAATACCTTTAAATTTTTTAACTTTACCATTCATTCTGATTGAATTTACTTTCAATGGAACAAATCCAAAATACTCTCTTAAAACTTCTTTTAAACCATTCTTCGTCATTTTTGGACTTGTTTGTATAACAACAACTCCATTTTCTTGAAGGCTTAAACTTTTCTCTGTATAAAGAATTGCTTTTATATCTGTAATATCTGCCATCTTAGCCCTCTTTTATTATGTTTTCTAAAACATTTTTTTCAATAATCATTGAATCAAAAGCAGTTGCTGTGTAACCATTTAATTCATTTGACTCTATTAAATATGCATTTGATACGTTTCTAAAAGCATAGAAAGTTTTTTCATCTACTAGCTCTTTAACAACGATTGCACTTCTTATTTCAAGTGTTTTTAATATATTTATTGCATCTTTTGTTTTACCTGATTCAACTGCTATACTATCTACTACGAACAGTTTTCCATTTTCAGCTTTTTCATTTAAAGCACATAAAAGAGCTAATCTTTTTTGCTTTTTATTTATTTTTTGAAAATAGTTTCTATTGTTCTTAGGACCATGAGCAACTCCACCGCCAACCCATATAGGACTTCTAATAGAACCAGCTCTTGCACGACCGCCACCTTTTTGAGCAAATGGCTTCTTACCACCACCTCTAACATCACTTCTTGTTTTTGTGTGAGCAGTATTTGCTCTAAGAGCTGCTTGATACGACTTTACATACAAGTATAAGTTATGAGTATTAATATCAGCAAATTCTGCTGGTAATTCTAACTCACCACTACTTTTAAGATTGCTATCTAAAACTACTGCTTTACTCATTTAACTATCCTTACTTTTCCTTGTGCTCCATTAGCACCTGGAATTGATCCTTTTACAGCTAAAATACCAGTCTCTTTATCAAAAGAAACGATTTCATTTTTTACTGTAACTGTTGCATTACCGTAGTGACCTGGCATTTTTTTACCACGTTGTACACGACCTGGCCATTCTGCATTACCAATTGAACCTGGTCTTCTATGAAATCTTGAACCGTGAGCACCTGGACCACCGCCAAAATTATGTCTTTTAACAACACCAGTAAAACCTCTACCTTTAGTGTTAAAAGTTGATTTTAATATTGTTGCTTCATTTAAAGCATCTGTACTCAAATCTCCAACTTCAATATCTTTTATATGAAGAGTTAAAAATTTGTTAAACTCTGCACCTAAAGAAAATTTCTTTTGTTGACCTTGTATTGCTTTATTCATCTTTTTACCAGCTGCATAAGCAACTAATACACTTTCTTCATTAACTTCACATACTTTTACATCTACTACTTTTAAAAGTGTAACAGGGATGCTTGGTACAGTAATAGTTCTACTCATTCCAACTTTTTCTACTATATATTCCATCATTACCCCCTATTTACCCATTGCTCTTACTTCAACATTAACTTCTGGAGCTAGGTCAAGTTTCATAAGTGAATCAACTGTATCGCCAGTAGCTGCAACAATATCAATAAGACGAGCATGCATTCTCATTTCGAATTGCTCTCTTGAATCTTTGTTAACATGTGGTGATCTAAGTACTGTATATTTTTTGATTTTTGTAGGAAGAGGTATAGGCCCTCTTATCTCAGCACCAGTTCGTTTAACAGCCTCTACTATCGCTGCAACTGATCTATCTAAAGCTCTATGATCATAGGCTTTTAGTTTAAGTCTAATTTTTTCCATTTTTTCCCTTTAAAGAACTTGTCGAACTACTTCGACGAAAAATTGAACCTTGAGTATATAAAAAAGTTGGTGTAATGTCAAGTAAAAAAGAGGGTTATTTTATAAATACTATCCTTTTAAGAAGGATAGTATTATGGATGTGGAATTTTTACTTTTGAATTAAGTAGATAAGCTATAATCGCTACAAGTGCGAGAATAATAAATATATTTGTAACAACTAAATAGCTATATAAAAGATATAAAACCCATAAAAGTATTGCACCTAAAGGTGTAGGTATACCTACAAAATGTTTAGCCACTTCTCCAGCTTCAGAAGTAATATTGAACTCAATCAATCTTCGTAATCCACTGATGATATAATATATAAAAACTACGCCTGATACAAATAGTTCAATTCCATTTGCTTTTGTAATCACATAAAATAGTAAAAAAGATGGCATTATGACAAATGATATAAAATCAGCATATGAATCTATCTGTACACCAAATTCACATGATAAGTTGTATTTTCTCGCTATTTTTCCATCTATAATATCCATAGCACCAGCGAGCCATGCCAATATAATAGCTGTTTTAAACTCTCCTTGTTGTATAAAGTACATCGCTATAATACCTAAAGATATATTTGTAAAGGTTACTAGATTTGCTAAATTGAAATGGTTGTCTTTATCATACAAAAACATATTTAGTCCTATATTTTTGCTTTAGTGTATCATACGAGTAATAAATTTTTAGGTCTTCCTGTGTAAAAACCTTGTACATAATCAACACCTAAAGAGTTTACCTTATCATATATGGATTTGTTACTTACAAATTCTGCTACGGTTTTAATACCTAACTCTTTTGCGAAGTTTATAATTGTTTTTATAAAAATTTCACTTTTAGAACTTGTATCAACATTTTGTATTAAACTACCATCAATTTTTATATAATCAACATCAAATCGGAGTATATGTTCAAAATTTGAGTACCCACTACCAAAATCATCTATTGCAAATTTACATCCAAGTTCTCTCATTTTTTGAATAAAGTTTGAAACTTTTGTTATTGAGTTTATCTCACTTGTTTCCACTATTTCAAAAGTTATCATATGCCCAATATTTAGTTTTTTAACTCTATTGAAAATATATTTTGAGATAGTATAGTTTTCTATATCTTCTATTGAAAGATTTATAGTGATAGCATAATTAAGTTTTTTTGCTCTTAAAAGTGAACTTTGAACCATCTTTTTAGTAAGTTGAAAATACAGCTTTGTTTTTTTAGCTATATCTAAAAATTCACCAGGTAGTTTATATGTTCCATCAATATTTTGTATTCGCATCAATGCTTCATACTTATCTATTTGATTTATTTTTGAATTATATATAGGTTGGAAAAAAGGCACAATCCTATCATCTGCTATTGCATCTTTTATATCATTGTAAATTTGTATATTTCTTAAAAACTTCTCTTCAATTTCACTTTTATGATTGTAAATTGTATAAGATTTTTCTAGTTTTTTAGCATCAGATAAAGCTAAAAAAGCTTTTTTTAGAAGATCTGTTCTTCCTCTAGCTACACCTATTGAAATTGAAGTATTGTATTGATTGTTGTCATCTAAAAATTTTTGTTTTGACATATCATGTAGTAATTTTTTTACATAATAATTTAAGTCTTTTAAATCTATACGAGATGAACTATATATCGCAAACTTATCTAATTGAAATCTATATAGTTTTGCTTTTTTATTTGGTAATTGTTCATTGAGATAAATTGAAAGTTTTTTTAAAAGTTGATTTGATACATCACTGCCAAAATATTCATTTATATCCTCATAATTATCTATACTTATTTGCATAAGTGTATGAGCATGATTTCCACTACTTTTATTGATTTGTTCTATATCTGAAAGCAGTTGTACTCGTATAGGAAGACCTGTTAATTCATCAACACTGATATACTTATATTGATTAATTTCAGTTCTTTGTTCTGGTGATATTATTTTCAACTTAAATCCAAATATTAATTTAGAGGTAGTATATATAAATAGTATAAATTTTAGTTTAAAAAATTAAATATTTTGATTAAATTTATAAATTAAGTTTTATGTAAGTATATAGAG
This sequence comes from Campylobacterales bacterium, assembly GCA_015663225.1. GTDB lineage: Bacteria > Campylobacterota > Campylobacteria > Campylobacterales > QNZT01 > SZUA-1377. The sequence continues at coordinate 463 of DQSO01000040.1, read as the reverse complement.
GATTTTTCAATCCTCTATATAAAGTAATTGTTAAAGTGCTGCCTTAGCTGTTTCAACAACTTTTGTAAATGCCGGAGCATCATGCATAGCCATATCAGCTAATATTTTTCTATCTAATTCAATGTTTGCTTTTTTAAGAGCATTGATAAATCTTGAATAACTTATCTCATTTAGTCTACAAGCAGCATTTATTCTAGTAATCCAAAGTCTTCTAAAATCTCTTTTTTTCTGTCTTCTATCTCTATAAGCATATACTAGACTTCGCTCTAATTGTTCTTTTGCTTTTCTAAAGTGCTTTCTTCTACCACTAAAAAAACCTCTTGCTTGTTTTAAAAGCTTTTTATGTCTTCTTCTTCTAACTACACCAGTTTTTACTCTCATGTGTGTTCCTTTACCTTAATATTTTTGGTGTCGCAATTTGCGAACTTGTCCCTATACAGTATGTGCATAGGAGGAAATGGTT
>DQSO01000079.1 GCA_015663225.1 Campylobacterales bacterium | reverse complement strand
TTTATACTTAAAAAACACACCCTTTTCATCAAACTTTTTTGAAGATTTAACCTCCAAAATAGCATGAGTTAGTATTAATTTTCGTACAACTTCCCGCTCTTTTGCACTATCGCTAAATCTCTCAGCAATAATATCTTGAGCCCCTTTAATAGCCATATCAATATTTGTCACATCATTTTTAATATATTTTCTAGCCTCACTCTTTAACTCACTCACACTAAGCTTAGCACTTTGAAGTTGGTTTGCAAGAGGCTCTAAGCCAAGAGTTATAGCTTTTGTAGCACGACTGGTTTTCTTTTGTTTAAAAGGACGATAAATATCTTCAAGCTCACCCATACTATTTACTAAACTAAGCTTATTTTCAATCTTGCTATCAAAAAGATTTTTATCTTTTAAAAGCTTTACAATCTCACCTCTTCGCGAAATCAGCCTTTTAATCCCACTATAAATATCATCAAACTCTCGAAGCTCCTCATCACTAGCCCCACCAGTCATCTCTTTTCGATACCTAGCGATAAAAGGAATAGTAGCCCCCTTATCCATCAAAGAGAGAATATTTTTTATCTGAGAAGTTTTAAGTAGAGTTTTTGCCTCTAATAGCGAAAGTAGATCTTGCATAAAAATCCTATAAAGTTTTCACATGATAATAGCAAAAAAAGGTAATAATATAAGTTTTATCTACTCAATCAGACTATTAAAAACTTTCTCATCATAGATGCTATCTATATTTATAACAAAAAATAGTTCATTATTTCTAATGGCTCTTCGATAGTAACTCTTATCGATTCCTAGAAAAATCTTAACTTGTCTTACAAATGGAGGTATCAGACTCCACTGTGTATCTTGTCTTAAATCATTCATCGCTTCAAGTGCAAATATTTTATCTTTTTGCATATCAGAAGATAGAGTGTAGGAGATTATTTTATCAAAATATATATTGTCGATTTGAGGCGGGAGTGAGTCCATCGCCCCTTTATCACCATATGGATAGTATTCACTTAGTGAGTAGTGATTGCTATATAGATATAACTCTCCTTTTTTAATATTTAAACTTTTAATAGCTTCAAATAGTGCGATTGAAGCATATTTGTGATCTGAGTGAGAGTCTAACTTTGGATATGGTGTCACTATAATATCAGGCTTGATTGTTTTAAGTAGATATTTGAGATTTGATACTAAAGAGTTCCAACTAGAATCCCCAGATAAGCCCTTTGAAACTATAGAGAGGTTTTGTTTTCTAAATGTATCTATATCTGAAGTTTTTGTATATAACCCTTCAACTGCATAAGATTTATTTTGATACATCTTTTTGAGAGTTCCATCAAAAAAACCAAGATTAATAGCCTGTTTGGGTGGGATACCTCCTAGAAGTGGTACGGTTATACTGTTAAATGTTCTAATCTCACCTTTTTTTAGATAGTGTTTTACTTTGTTTGAATATATTTCATCATACATATACTCACCAGCATCACCTGCTGTGATTGTGATAATATATGATTTACTATTTTTACTATAAAGCCCAAAAGCAGCTATTTCGGCATCATCTGGATGTGGTGCTAAGATTAGTATAGTAGGATTTTTTATGGTTTTATTTTTAAAACTTACTAGCTGTATAGTTTGGTTAGGAATATCTATATATTTTCCAACTAGCTTTATCTTATCACCTTTTTTGGAAACTAGCGAGCTAATATTTATATATCTAATACCCTTTGCTCTATGTTCAACATATTGGATGGTAGAGGATTTTTGTGAGATAGTTTTAATGGAAGGTTGAAAAACCATACTCATAAATGATGCAGTTATATCTACTTTAAGAAACATTGTTTGGTTTATATCATAATCTTTTGATAGGGTAATTACTCCATCTTTTAAGTTTAAGTTATCAATTTTTGTTGTTGTTTGATTGAAATCATATATATAATCTTTGCTAACATCGTAGTAGTAGTAGATGGATGATTGTTTTTTCATTATAAAAAGTAGTGCAGCGACTATAAACATAACCAATAAAAATATACCTATTTTTTTCAAATTCATCTTCCTCTATTTAATCCAAGTTGAAGAGTTATTGCCTTTTAAATACTCTCTCTTGTTACTCTCTGCCATCAAATCTAGTCTTGGAAACCAAGGCAGATGTATCGCACTATAATCTCCAGCTACTCTAATAGCATCAAAAAAACCATTGTAGTTTGATTTTTTATATACGGCAAATGTTGTATCAATCGGGGCTGAGTATAGTATAAGATTATCATGTGAGATTGGAATCCTCCAGTATTGCGATTCCCATTCTCTAACAGAAAATTCTTGATTATAGATCATAGGAACTCCTCTCATTTTGTTTATAACCTGATCAATAATAGTCTCTTCTTCTAGTAACTCAAGTGCAAATCCAGCTTTATAAACTGAATATTTTTTTGTTAAAGAGGCAAGTTTGGATAAAAAATCATCAGGAAGGTTTTTGTTAAATTGTAAATCAGGATCACTATATGCAAAAACTTCTGGAAGTAGAGGATATATATGGTTTAAAAAACCTACCATAAATCCAAAATTTTTATCACTAAAAACAACTTGTGCTGTATGGTTATTTTTTATCTTCTTTAGTATTTTTAATGAAGTTAAATCCGTAGAGTTATTATCAATAATAATCGGTGTTATACCAAATGATTGAAGTTGATTGATTGTATTTTCTACATATATTCCATTGTTATATGAGACGATAAAAACAGGTATCTCATCAGCACAATTTTCTAGTGCATTTTTAATATCACTTGCTAAGTTTATAGAGTCTTTTTTTAATTTATTATCTCTATACTTATTAAAGATAAGCCTAGCTCTACTCTCTATATTTTTTATTCCCATAAAAAGATCCTTTTAGATATGCTTAACACTCCATTAGCTATATTTATGTATACTACACAAAAGGATTTATATTGAAGATAATATCAGCTGATTATATACTAACCATGGATAAAGAGTTTCAAATCTTAACAGATAAAGCTGTAGCCTATGATAAAAAAATAATAAAAATAGATACAAAAGAAAATTTAGTAAAAAAATTTCCAGCTGCAAAACTCATATCATGTGAAAAAAACTCTGTGCTTCTTCCTGGACTTATAAATACTCATGTTCACCTTGAATATCTAACAAATAAGACTAAGTTAGAGTATGGCGAGTTTATAAAGTGGCTTCAAAGTGTTATAGAACATCGTCAAGAGCTGATTGATGGTTGTAGTGAGGATATGATTGAGGAAGTTTTAGAAGAGCTTTTAAGGTGTGGTACTACAACTATTGGTGAGATTAGTAGTTTTGGACTTGATATTGAGCCTTGTAAAAAATCTAAGATGAATGTTGTTTTATTTAACGAGGTTCTAGGTTCAAATCCAACATCAGTTGATATTTTATATCAGGATTTTTTACAACGGTATCAGCTTAGTTGTTCACTTGAAGATGAAAGATTTATACCAGCTATTAGTGTTCATTCACCCTACTCTACTCATCCTATTTTGGTTAAAAAAGCACTTTTGCTGGCAAAGGATAAGAGTAGAGTTGTTTCAACTCACTTTATGGAGAGTCATGCTGAGAGAGAGTGGCTTGATAGTGGTTGTGGTGGATTTAAAGAGTTTTCGTCTAGCTTTACACCAAATCCTAAACCTATGTCTTCTTCTTTTGAGTTTTTAGAGCTTTTTAAAGATGTTAAAACTCTCTTTGCTCATGCAAGTTATGCGACTAATAAAGAGCTTGAGTATATTGAAAAAAATCACTATATTTCACACTGTCCTGTTTCAAATAGATTGTTAGAAAATAAAAAACTTGATATAAAAGATATAAATAACTTCACTTTAGCAACTGATGGACTTACTTCAAATATCTCGCTAAACCTTTGGGATGAGCTAAGAAGTGCTTTATTTATACATGAAAATATTGAGATAGATGAGTTAAGCCGTAAACTTTTAAGCTCGGTAACAGCAAAAGCTGGAGACTCTTTGGGACTAAATAAAGGGCAGATTAAAGAGGGTTATGATTCTGATTTGATAGTAGTTAATGCAATAGAAGATTTTGACGATATAAACTCATTAGCAAAGTGGTTGATACTGCATTCAAACAAGAGTGAAAAAACAATAATAAATGGAGAAGAAGTATGAGTTTTATAAAAGGTATATTGGGATTTATTCAAAACTATTTTAAATCTCTGATTTTTTTAGTTTTGATCTATTTGCTATTTGCACCAAGTAGTGATAAGGAGTTTAAAAGAGCAAATCTTATGAAGATAAACCTGAGTGGTCCTATTATGAGTGATGAGGAGTTTTTGAAAAATATCGAAAAAGCTATGAAACCAAATATAAAAGGTATCCTACTTGTTGTAGACTCTCCAGGAGGTGCTGTTGCTCCTAGTATTGAGATGAGTATGGCTA
>DQSO01000102.1 GCA_015663225.1 Campylobacterales bacterium | reverse complement strand
CATCAGCTATTACAGCTATTGGAAATGACTTTGGGTATGATGAAGTTTTTAGAAGACAAGTTGAAGCTTTAGCAAGTGAGGGTGATGTTGTACTAGGAATTAGTACAAGTGGAAATAGTGAGAATGTTATAAGAGCTTTAAAAGAGGCCAAGGCTATGGGTTGTAAGACGATAGGTTTTAGTGGGAGAGATGGCGGTGGGATGAATGATGTTTGTGATATAAATATAGTAGTTCCAAGTGATAACACACCTCGTATTCAAGAGATGCATATTTTGATTGGTCATATTATTTGTCAAGGTGTAGACAATGAGATTGAGAATTTAAATAGATAAATGAGATATATTTTAATAATAACACTATTTTTGATTAGTATAGATGCTGATGATCTGAAACTTTTTAATAGTTTGAAAAAAAACCTCTTAATAAAAGATAAAAGACAAAAAGATGAAAAAATTAATAAAATATTTATAAAAGATGGGAAAGAGGATAATATTACGAAAAATATCCAAGCTCTTATCAATAAGAAGAAAAAGAAATAACCTCTTTTGCTGTTATAAGCTTCATGCACTCATGAGTTTTTAATGGACATACTCGTTTCATACATGGAGCACACTCTAAATCGTGTTTGATTATTTTAGCATTTGGATTGTTCCATGGAGATGTTTCATCATCTTTTGTTGGTCCAAATAGTGCTACTGTTTTTACCCCATAAGCTGCTGCTATATGCATTGGACCACTATCGTTTGTGATAAAAAGTTCAACTCCTGCAATATGTGATATCAGCTCTTCTATGGTTGTTTTACCTGCTAAGTTTTGGAAGTTAGTTATACTGTTTTGTTTTAAAATATCTTCAATATCTTTTGCAATTTCTACTTCATTTGGACCTCCAAATATAACTATGTCATATTTGGAAGATAGCTTAGTTGCAACATCTGCAAAACGATCTGGATACCATCTTTTTGCACTTCCATAAGTTGCACCTGGGTTTATACCTAAGGTTGGTCTGTTGTAGTTATGTTTATCTATATATAGTTTTAACTTTCCACATGATAACTCTTTTTTTAGTGATCTGTTTATAAAATCATTGTATCTTTTGGCTTGATGTCTACTTTTTTTTGTATATCTTTTATATATAAATTTTTGTTTCGAGTTTAAAAATAGTTGTAAAAGTTTTGGGTATAGTCTATTTCTGAAACTGAAACTTGCATCAAATGTAGGAAGTGATTTTGCTTTCTTATATAACCACAAAGCTCGAATATAGGATTTTTTACTCTCATCTATCACTATTTGTTCTACATTTGGGTGATATTTTAGTGCCGTTAGGGATATATTTGAACCAAATAGTGTAATTTTAATATCTGGATATAGTTTTACTATGTTTTGTATGGCTGGAGTTGTCATGATTGCATCTCCTAGCCATGTAGGGATCTCTATAAAGATTTTTTTCATGAAACAAGCTCTAAAAGTCTGTTTTGAATATCTTTTATTTTAAATGGTGCTATAAAATTTGATTGTAACTCTTTAGAATTTAGTGGTTGCCATCTTTTATCACTTGCAAATAGTGATGAGCCAAAAAAGGATAGAGTAGGTGTGTTGGTCATCGCTGCTAAGTGCATGGGACCTGTTGAAGTGCTTACAAATAGTTTAACAGATGAGAGATACTTTGTAAAGTCCATCAAAGAGTCAAAGTTATCTTCTGTTTTAAAGTTTGTATTGCTTTTAATATACTCTTTTGCTTCATCATCAGCTGGACCAAATGTAAACACAATATCTATCTTATCATGTAGAGAGTTTGCCAAAGAGATATACTCATCAAGATTTAAGTTTCCATCACTGCTGCCACCAAAGCCAGGATGAAATACTACTATCTTCTCTCTTTTGCTCTCTATCTTTAGAAGTGGTCTTTTAAACTCTAGTTTTAAGTTATTATCAAACTCTTTTAAAAGTTCAAGATTATACTCCCATTCACTCATCTTTACTTCACTTCTTCTTTGTCTAGCTTTTTTGTTAAAAAATATTTGAGCTATCTTTGTTGCAGGGGCTATACGAGTTGGGATGTTGCTTAAAAAAAGTGCAAGTGCTAACTTTGTATCTATAAAAGCAGAGATACTAATATCTATTTTTTTCTCTTTTATAGTTTTACTGAGTGCAAAAATATCATCTTGATATAGTATTACTTCATCTATAAAGTCAAGCTCTTTTGCAAAGTCATAGTTTATCTTTGAAACTAGTGCAAATAGTTTGTGAGTAGTCTGCTCTTTTAAGACTTTAAACATTGGAAGAGCAGTGATAAAATCACCAATCTTATCATGTCTAGTTATCAGTATGTTCATATTTTTCTAAATACCATTTGATAGTTTTTATAATCCCACTTTCAAAATTTTCATCTGCTTTCCAGCCAAGTTCATTTTCAATCTTTGTTGCATCTATTGCATATCTTCTATCATGTCCCGCGCGATCAGTTACAAAAGTGATTAACTCTTTATAGCTTTTTTCTTTTGGTTTTAACTCATCTAAGATTTGGCAGATAGTGTCTGCTATGTAGAGGTTGTCTTTTTCATTTCTCCCACCTATATTATAAGTTTCCCCACTTTT
>DQSO01000160.1 GCA_015663225.1 Campylobacterales bacterium | reverse complement strand
TCTTGAAGGTGAAGAGTTTATGGCTTGTTTTGGTCGTAATGGTCGGTTTATGACAACTGCTTTAGAAAATTTTAATAACCAAGATGTGATAGAATTTTTTCATAGTATTGGAGTTAAAACTGCATCTCGTGATGGGTTTAGGGTGTTTCCTGATTCTCATAACTCTATGAGTATTATTGATGGACTACAAAAGGCTATGAGTGAACTTAATATAACTATATCATGTGAGAAAGAAGTTACCTCGATTGAAGTTCAAAACTCACAAATAGTAGGGGTTAAAACTCTACATGATAACTACCTTTGTGATAGTGTTATCATAGCTACTGGAGGAAAAGGGTATCCTAGCTTAGGAGCTACTGGCGACGGTTATGAACTTGCTAAAAAAGTTGGGCATAAAGTTACAGATATATATCCAGCGATGACACCTTTGAAAACTAAAGAGAGTTGGATGGAGAGTTGCCGTGGGGATACTATGGCTAAAGTTAAAATAGTTGTTGATATGAAAAAGCATAAAAAACTTAGTGCGGTAGGAGATTTAATTTTTACCAAAGATGGGATAAGGGGTCCTGTTGTGTTGGATTTTGCTAGGGAGATTACACCTTTGATTGAAAAATATGGAGAAGTTCCTTTGCTTTTAAATCTTACAAAAGCTCTTAACGAGGAGCAGATAAGAGCAAAATTTATAGACAATCATACACTATCATGTGAAAAAGTTATGACAAGCTTTTTACCTAAACCTCTAAGCCTAGAACTATGCAAACTTTGTGATGCAAATCCTGATACGGTATTTTCAAAACTATCAGGTGTGACGAGAGATAAACTCATAAAGATATTAGCTTGGACTCCACTAACTATAACTGGAGATCAGGGATTTGAAAAAGCGATGATAACAAGAGGTGGTATTAGCTTAAAGGAGATTGATCCAAAAACTATGCAAAGTAGATTGATAGATGGATTGTACTTTTGTGGCGAGGTGATGGATTTGGATGGTCCTTGTGGTGGGTATAACTTACAGTGGTCATTTTCTAGTGGATATCTTGCTGGGCTAACGATATGAATGAACTTTGTCCTTTATGCTTATCTAGTGATAGTAACAACTTTTGGCACTCTGAAGATAGAGACTATCTTCACTGTCTAGTATGTGATTTAGTTTTCGTTCCAAAAGCTTCACTTCCATCACTAAAAACAGAAAAGATAAAATACGACCAACACCAAAACTCTCCATCCAACAAAGGTTATAGAGAGTTTTTAAATAGACTTTTAAAACCTATGAAAGAGTATATATCATGTGAAAGTAAAGGTCTAGATTTTGGCTCAGGTCCAGGACCCACACTCTCAAAAATGCTTCAAGAAGATGGCTACGATATAGATATATATGACTACTTTTATGCAAATGACCCTGCAATTTTTGAGAAAAAATATAACTTTATTACAACTACGGAAGTTATTGAGCATCTTCATGATGTAGATATGGAGATAGCTAGACTTTGGAGTATGCTAGTAAAGGGTGGAGTGCTTGGAATTATGACAGCTTTTAGACCTGATGATGATAAGTTTGATAGCTGGTATTATAAAAGAGATTTAACTCATGTGAGATTTTTTTCACCTTCTAGTTTTGAGTATTTAGCCAAGAAACTTGAAGGTGAAATAGTTTTTATAGACAATGGAGTTGTAATAGTAAAAAAATGTTAAAATACTGTTTATAATTAATTTTAAGAGGATAAAAATGAAAGAAATTATAAATATTTATAGAAAAAGTAAAATCTCTGTTGATGCATTTATTACAACTCTTCTTAGTTCTTTACCTAAAGATTATATTGATAATGCCGATACGATTTTAAAAAACAATGAATATATTCAACTTATATATGCAGTAAATGATGACTTTAAACAAATAAGCCCTGTTATATGTAGAAAAGATAGAGATGAGAGGAATCTTAATAGTGATAAAAGTCACTATTTTACAAAGCTAAATTTAGATAATAATAGTACATATATCTCAAATCCATATATTCACTACAGAACTGGAAAAGCAAGTATATCTGCAGTCATAATGATAGATAAAATATACTATATTTTTGATATCAATCTTATCCTTCTTTTAGAGCATTTAAAACTTATAGAGTTTAACAGCTTTCACAATAAGGTTAAAAAAACAATCTATACAGCTGGTTCTATTTTTTTAGCACTTGTAGCTATCATGCTGATACTCTATGGCGGGTATATCTTTTTTACATTGATATTTACACTCAAAGAATCAGATTTTTTACAAGATATATTTAAATCTATTATTGCTATCACTTTAGGACTTGCGATATATGATCTATCTAAACAGATATTTGAACATGAAGTTTTATTTCAATCATTTAACCATTCTGAGAGTAAACAGTATAAGATGCTAGGTAAGTTTCTTATTTCCATAGTTGTAGCCCTCTCTATTGAGACTTTAATGGTTGTTTTTAAAATAGCACTGGAAGACCCTTCTAAAATGTTATCAGCTTTTTATCTGATGATAGGTGTAACTATCATGTTTACTGGACTTGCTTATTTTTATAAAACGATAAAAGAGAGCAGTTGCGAGGATGAACATGATTGATTGCAAATAGAGTAAAATAAAAAGTTAGGTTGTCAATAGAAATTTAAAGT
>DQSO01000145.1 GCA_015663225.1 Campylobacterales bacterium | reverse complement strand
TTGGATAAAACAGCAGGTCAGCTTTTTGATGAATCAAATGAGGGTGCAAATCCTAGTATGAGACTACTTGATTATCCAATATATGATAAAGGTGCAGGTGTTGATGGAAATTGGCATAAAACTGCTACGAATAAGTATGATTTTCGAGTTATGCAAGTAAATATACCTTTTACATATACTCCAGCAAGTGGGAAGTTTGATTGTGATCATTTAGATCCAACAACAGGTCCAAGCTGTAAACTACTAACAGAATAACTTGATATAATAGTCTCATTACAACTAAGGATGAGACTATTTTTTACTATCAAATATCTATACTAAACTCACCTCTACAACCACTAACTTATCAAAGTGAACAAAAAATACCAAATGGAACTATCGTAGAAGTAAACCTTAGAAAAAGATTAACCAAAGGTATTACTTATTCACAATGTGAAAAACCTAAGTTTTTATGTGAACAAGTCCAAAATATTAGTGAATACTATTTTGATAAAAAGTATTTTGAGATTATAAAATTTTTATCAACATACTATATCTGCTCTTTTGGAGAAGCAGCTAACCTTTTTATACCCTTTAAAAAGCCTTCTGATGATGTTGTGCAAAATATTAAACTTGATATGATCTTATCTGAAAATCAAACAAAGTGCTATACTTTCTTAACTAAGCATAAAGTTTCATTATTATTTGGTGATACGGGTAGTGGAAAAAGTGAAATATACTTTAAACTTTTTGAAGATGCTATAAATAGTGGAAAAACTTGTATATTTTTACTTCCAGAGATTTCACTAACTCCTCAAATGACAAAAAGATTAAAAGATAAGTTTGGTGATATGATTGCTATCTGGCATTCAAAAATCACGAAAAAGAAAAAAGCAGAGATATTAGAAAATATCTACACTCAAAAAGTAAAGATAGTTATGGGAGCAAGATCAGCTCTATTTTTACCATTGGAAAATATAGGAGTTATAGTTGTAGATGAGGAGCATGATGATAGTTACAAATCAAACTCCAGACCAAGGTACAATGCTAGAGATATGGCAGTCTTTATGGGTGGTAAGCTAGGAGCAAAAGTAATACTTGGTAGTGCAACCCCAAGCTTAACCTCATATCAAAAATACCCATATTATCGATTAAAAGAGACCTTTTTTAAAGCAAGTAGAAGTTTTACTTTTATTGATAATACAAATGAGATAACTCCTTACATAGTTGATGAGTTTTCAAATACCCTCTCACAAGAGCATCAAGCAATAGTATTTCTTCCAACTCGTGCAAATTATAAGTACTTAGTATGCTTATCATGTGGAGAGGGAATAAAATGTCCATTTTGTTCAGTAGGTATGAGTCTTCACCATAAAATAAATGGCTTAAAATGCCACTATTGCAACTATTCACAAGCCCTGCCACAAGTCTGTCCAAGTTGTAAAGAGTCTGAGTTAAAAGCTAGTAGACTAGGTACTGCACAAGTTACAAAAGAGCTACAAGAGCTTTTTAGCTTAAAAAATATAGCTCAATTTGACAAAGATACTATAAAAACACCAACCGCACTCAAAAATATTTTAAGAGATTTCAATGATAAGAAGATAGATGTTCTTGTAGGAACTCAAATGCTAAGTAAAGGTCATGATTATCATGGTGTTAAACTTGTAGTTATATTTGATATAGATACCATTCTTTCTATGGCTGATTTTAGATCTCGTCAAAGAGCTTTAACTCTTTTGATACAAGTAGCTGGAAGAGTAGGAAGAAAAGGGGAGGGCAGAGTAATAGTTCAAAGTTCAAATCAAGAGTTTTTTGAAGGGTATTTAAGTGATTATGAGAACCTCTTAAAAGATGAACTACTTTTTTGTAGAGATCTATATCCTCCTTATAAAAAGTTATTAAAACTTCTCATAGCTCATAAAAATAGAGATAAAGGTATAGCACTACTTGAAAAAACAAAAAATACTCTAAATGAGATAAAAGATGAAGATGTGGAAGTAGTAGGATATGGAGATGCTCCAATAGAAAAGATAGCCAATAAATATAGATTTCAGATTTTATTAAGAAGTAGCTCCTCATCATCCTTGATAAAAATAGCTCATAAATTAAATATAACAGGAGTTGAGGTTGATATTGATCCTATAAACTTCTCTTAGTTCATAGCACTTAAATTATCTGCATTTTCATTTTTAATCTTTTTATAAATAGATACACATTGTTCTCTTTGGAGTTTAAGAGTATCGTTAGTTGGTAGTGAGTAATCAAAAGGAATAACTTTTTTATGTGCTAAATATGCATCTAGCCTCTCTTTTGTATTTAATACTTTTGATTTAAATATAATTTTATCTTTGAGCTCTTTTTCTACATCTATATCATTGTTTTTATAGAGTATATAATCTCTACATGTATATATCTGAAGTAGCTCATCATCAAGTTGTTTATGAGTAGCTTTAGTAGCTTTATTTGTAAGTGTTAGTATCTGTTGTATCTTTTTTGCTGCCTCTAAAAACATAACTTTTTGAAACTTGTCATTTTTATACTTATCTTTGATATAGTTTTCTACATCGTCTCTTACCATATTGTTATTTTTATCGCTACCTTTTAGGGTTTGCATTTGGCTACTACTTAACTCTATCATAACTTTTAGATCTTTTGCCCATACATCATAATCAAATAACTTACTATTTGCTGATAGGTTTATATTTAAAACTAAAAACAGTGTTGTAACTAAAAATTTTCTCATTAACTTACTCCTAATAGATATAGGTTTAGTATATAATTATTTTTTACTTTTGTTTCAAATATGAATATTTTTTTCAGTTTTAGCTAAGTTATGTTACTTTTTATCTCATAAAATAATATTTAATTAGGCTTTATCGTATTTTTTCTAAAGTTTTTTTACCTATTTTGATGATAGTCGATGGAGAAGTTTCATAAAAACCTCTACTATCTTCTATGATAATATCTGCTTTTTCATAGGCATACTCTTTGTCAAACTTCTCTTTAGTTTTATTTGCTGATGATGAGTATAAAAAATCAAACTCTTTTAAAAAGTTTTTGTGCATAACATCCTTTACAACTCTTATTGCTTTTTTATTTGGATATATAAATGTAGTCTTACAACTTCTTCTAACTAACTTTTTATATTTTTTAGGAGTTCTTGAGAGAGTTTTTTGAACTATATGAAATGCTGTTGTGATTAAAAATGGATTTTTAGGACTTCTATTTTTTGCTTTTATTAAAGCTTCTTTACTTTGTGATAAAAAGCCTACTGTAGTATCAGTTTGTACTAAGTAGACCTCTTTTTTCATATCTATGCTAGATAATCTTGTATAGTTTTTATCGTAATTCCATCAGAGTTTTTAAGCTCTTTTATCGCCATTAAAGTTGCTCTTGCCGCAGCTATTGTTGTAAAATATGGGATATTTTGACTGATAACTCTCTGTCTTATAACTTTTGCATCATCTTTACTAGAAATACTATCACTTGTATTTATAACAATATCAATCTCATGATTTCTAATATTGTCCTCTATATTTGGTCTACCTTCGCTAATCTTTAGAACTTTTTTAGCTTCTATACCATTTTCTGCCATTATAGCATGTGTTCCACCAGTAGCTACAACCTCAAATCCAAGATCAGTAAAACCTTTTCCAAGTTCAGCAGCAGAATCTTTATCTGAATCAGTTAAAGAGATAAATACTCTTTTTCCTGTCGGTATAGAGTTTGAACTAGCCTCTTGTGCCTTTGCAAAAGATAGACCAAAGTTAGGACTTATACCCATAACTTCACCAGTAGACTTCATCTCTGGACCCAAAATCAAATCAGCTCCACTAAGTTTTTTAAATGGAAAAACTGCCTCTTTAACACAAACATGACCTTTTAGTCTTGGCTTGTAAACACCATTGCTCTGTATAAGAACATTAAATGGATCATAAAACTCCAGTGCCTCTTTTAAGTCTCCTTGATACATAACACGAGTTGCAACTTTTGCCATAGCGATACCTGTAGCTTTTGAAACAAATGGAACAGTTCTACTAGCTCGTGGATTTACCTCTATCATGTAGATTTCATTTTCAAAGATTGCATATTGGATATTCATCAAACCAACAACACCAAGTCCAAGTGCAATCTCTTTTGTTTTAACCTCTATCTCATCTTGTAAATCTTGTGAAATATCAAGTGGTGGTAGTGAACAAGCACTATCACCACTATGGATTCCAGCCTCTTCGATATGTTGCATAATAGCACCGATATAAACATCACTCCCATCGCAAATAGCATCTACATCAACTTCGATAGCATTGTTTAAAAACTTATCAAGCAAGACTGGAGAATCATTACTCACACTCACTGCTTCATCCATATATTCGTTTAGTGCATCATCGCTATAAACAGTTTTCATCGCTCGTCCACCAAGAACATATGAAGGTCGTACTAGAACTGGATAACCTATTTTATTTGCAATAGTTATCGCTTCTTCTTTATTGGTTGCAGTACCGTTATTTGGTTGTTTCACACCAATACGAGCCATAAAAGCAGAAAACCTCTCCCTATCTTCTGCAAGGTCAATAACTTCTGCTGTTGTACCAATAATATTTGCACCAATATCTGTAAGTTCTTGTGATAGTTTAAGAGGAGTCTGCCCACCAAAATGTACTATAAGTCCATCAGGATTCTCTCGCTCAATAACAGTTCTAACTCTCTCAAAATCTATCGGCTCAAAGTATAAAATATCACTTGTATCATAATCAGTAGAAACAGTTTCAGGATTACAGTTATACATAATAGACTTAACCCCCATATCTTTTAGAGCATAAGCAGCATGAACACAACAATAATCAAACTCAATACCTTGCCCAATACGGTTTGGTCCACCACCTATAATCATCACTTTTTTATCATCACTCTTTTTAACTTCTTTTTCTATAGCAGTGATTGGAGTAGTTGAGTAGAGGTAAGGAGTTAGAGCTTTAAACTCAGCGGCACAAGTATCAACTTCATTGTACTCTAAAATAACACCTAGTTTTTTTCTTGTGTCATATATCTCATTTTGACTAACACCTATAAGTTTTGCAATCATTGCATCACTAAATCCATAAGTTTTTGCAACTCTTAACTGCTCTTTATCTTTAAGAATATCTTTAGTCATAGCTTGTTCAAACTCAACTATTTCTGATATTTGATATAAGAACCATCTATCTATTTTACAAAGTTCAAACATCTCATCGATGCTAATACCTCGTCTAAAACCCTCTGCTACATTTAAGATTCTTGTATCATTTGGTCGTCTAATCTCTTTTTTTAGTTTTTCATCATCTAAATCAACTCTCTCAAAACCATCAAGTCCAGTTTCAAGTGAACAGAGTGCTTTTTGCATAGACTCTTTAAAAGTTCTACCAATACTCATAACCTCGCCAACACTCTTCATAGCTGTTGTCAAAGTAGAGTCAGCTTGAGGAAATTTTTCAAAAGTAAATCGTGGAATCTTTGTAACTATATAATCAATAACAGGTTCAAAAGAAGCAGGAGTTCCCGTAATGTCATTTGTAATCTCATCAAGAGTATAACCAACTGCTAAAAGTGTAGCAACTTTTGCGATAGGATAACCAGTAGCTTTACTCGCAAGTGCAGAACTTCTACTAACTCTTGGATTCATCTCGATAACCGTCATTCGTCCATCTTTTGGATTTATAGAAAACTGAACATTACTACCACCAGTATCTACTCCAACTTCACGAAGGATTGCAAAAGATGCATTTCTCATATGTTGATACTCTTTATCAGTTAGTGTAAGAGCTGGAGCAACTGTTATGCTATCCCCTGTGTGAACACCCATAGGATCTAAGTTTTCAATAGCACAAACGATGATACAGTTATCATCTTTGTCTCTTATAACTTCCATCTCGTACTCTTTCCAACCTAAAAGTGACTCTTCTATCAAAATCTCACTTATTGGACTTGTTTCTATGCCTATCTGGGCTAACTCTTTATACTCATCTATATTGTAAGCAACTCCACTACCACCACCTGCTAGTGTAAAAGAGGCTCGTATGATAAGTGGAAAACCTATCTCATCAGCAGCTTTAAGAGCTTCTTCCATGTTGTAAACATATCTACTTTTTGGAAGATCCATACCTATTTTAAGCATCGCCTCTTTAAAAGCTTGTCTATCTTCACCTTTGTGTATAGCTTCTGGTTTTGCACCCAAGATTTCTATACCATCAAGCATCTTTTTTTCATACATGCTCATAGCAACATTTAGTGCAGTTTGTCCGCCCATCGTTGGTAAAATGGCATCAATATTCTCTT
>DQSO01000106.1 GCA_015663225.1 Campylobacterales bacterium | reverse complement strand
GCTCATAATTTTACCCTTATTTTATTGTCTAATTTTATCTAAATTTGGAATTTGAAGAATTAGACTTTTTTAAAAATTGTTTGTTTTTCTTGGGTATTATAAGGTATCATAGATTAGTGGAATAAGGATATTTTTTAAGTGGTCTTGACAATGGGGTGCATTATACTCTCTCCCCATACCAGAACCTAAACCAGTTACGAGAACAACTTTAGTTTCCATCTACATATTTGCCATATCCATAGAAAATATGGGTAGCAACATAGCTACAACAATAACTCCGATAGTAATACCTACAAATATGATAAGTAGTGGTTCAAGTAGGGCTAAAAAGACTCCTATCTTGTTTTTATTCTCTTCAAAATAGAGTTCGGCTAGATTTTGTAGTATAACTTGTACTTGGCTTGTCTCTTCGGCTAGGGCTATGGCTTGTATGAAAGATTTATCTATATGTTTTCCATATTTAGAGAGTGAAGTTGAAAACTTTTTTCCCTCAACTACATCGCTGCCTGCATCAACAAACTCTTTTTTTATTACTAGGTTATCTAAAATATTGCTTGAAAATTTTACTGCATGAACAAATGTTACTCCTGATTTTGATAACACTGAGGCAATATATGCAAATCTTGCTAACTCAAATGTTCTTATAATTTTTCCAATAAGAGGAAGTTTTAAAAGCATACCATCCCACATATATCTAAATTTTTCATTTGTTTTTTGTAAAAAAGAGTACAGGAGAGAAAGAGCCAAAATAATCAAAGCTATAACTAACCACCACTCTCCTAAAAAATCAGCTGAGGCTATTACAACTTTTGTGATAGTTGGAAGTTCTTGCTTTAGTTGAGTAAACATTGAAGTGATAGATGGGACAACTGTTGTAAGCATAAAAGCTACCACAAATACTGATAACATAATTATGACCGATGGATAAATCATCGCTCTTTTTACCTCTTTTGATACAGTATCTTGCTCTTTTATAAACCTTGCAAGTTCAAACATCACTTCACTCAAAGCTCCACTCTCACTTGCTACTTTTATTGATTGTTTATAAAATACTGGAAGTTCTAGTATCTTTTGATTTTCTAAGGCATTGTAAAAACTATGACCTTCGGACATACTATTTTCAAGGGATGATAGAAAATCTACTATTAAAGGCTCTGCTTCGTATTGGGTCTTTGCTAATTTTATTACTTGAACTATTGCGATACCACTTTTTAGATATATTGCTAAGTTTCTTGTAAATGATGCAAGTTCTGTTGGGGTAAGTTTTGCACTACGAGTAAAATCTAACTTTGATAAAAAAATCTCTCTAACTTCAGATAACTCTTCATAGATTATACCACGAGATTTTAACTTTTTTTTTACTTCTTCAAGGGATGTGGCTTCTATACGAGCTTTTACTTTTTTACCACTTCTATCAAATCCCTTGTATTTGTAAATCAATCTTTAAGCCCTACTCTAATAATCTCTTTTAGTGAAGTTTCACCATTTAAGAAAATCTCTAAAAGTTGATCTGTTATGAGCTCCATACCCTTTTGTTTCATCGAGTTTCGTATCTCATAATCACTCATACCGTTTTTAAACATCATCTTAACTTCATCACTCATGATAAGAAGTTCTCCAACAGCTCTTCGTCCATTGTAACCTGTATAGTTACACTCTTTACAACCTACTGCCTCATATACAACTTGTGATGAGAGTATAAACTCTTCTTGTATGTGTTTAGGTATCAATGACTCCTCTTTACAAGTTGGGCAAAGTTTTCTAACAAGTCGTTGAGATAAAACCCCTAAAAGTGAAGAGGATATTAAAAATTCATCTATTCCCATATCCATCAATCTTGTTATAGCTGCTGCTGTGTTATTTGTATGTAAAGTTGAGAGCATAAGGTGTCCTGTGAGTGCTGCTTGGATAGAGATTTCTGCAGTTTCACGATCTCTAATCTCACCAACCATTACGATGTCTGGATCTTGTCTTAGTATAGATCTTAGACCTGCTGAAAATGTTAATCCTGTCTTTGTATTTACTTGTATTTGGTTGATATTATCTGCTTTATACTCAACTGGATCTTCTACTGTTATGATATTTTTATCTTCTGTTGCTACGGCTTGTAAAAAGGTATGAAGTGTAGTTGACTTGCCACTTCCTGTTGGTCCAGTTACAAGTATCATGCCATGAGAGTGTTCTAACAGCTCTTTATATCTAGCAGTTAACTCTTTTGAGAAACCTAGATTTTCAAGTGTTGGGACATGATCACTCTCCATCAAAATCCTCATAACAACTCTCTCACCATAGTAAGTAGGCAAAACTGAAACTCTTATATCTAGTGATTTTTTAGCAATTTTTACCTGAGTACGACCATCTTGCGGAACTCTTTTTTCACTAATATCGAGATTTGAGATAACTTTTATACGGCTTACTACTAAAGTGATAATATTTTTATCAAGCTCAACATGTCGTACTAAAACACCATCTATTCTAAATCTTACAACACCCTTTTTATCATGTGGTTCTATATGTATATCACTCGCACCTTTTTTTATCGCCTGATAAAATAGTGAGTTTACAAACTTAATAATAGGAGCAGACTCTTCACTTGTCAAAATATCAGAATTAGTTTTCAAAAACTCTGAAAGGCTCATATCCTCTTCGATAAGTTCACTCTCATTTTCTTCGCTTATAGTAGAATCTAACTCTTTATCACTCTTTATCTCTAAAACTCTATGAAGCAATCTATCGTATGAATCATCATCTAAAAATGCCAAATCATAATCTACTTCAAGTTTTGAAAGAAGATTAAAACCATCAGCGATATGTTCACGAGAGAGTATAATATATGGAATATCCTCTATCTTTGTAAAAAGTAGATGATTTTTTTGTGCTAACTCACTATCAACTCCATCAATAGTTATAGGGTGCAGATCAAGATCACTAAACTCTTTGATGCTGCCCATACTGCTCATTTAGTAATCCTCATCAACTAGCATATTTGGAGTTGGGTTATAACGGTAGTGGTTTGGTTCTTGTTTAACTGTTTGAATAGCTTTACCATTTAACTCCTCTTCGATCTGAAGAGCCATTTTATTGCTAAATGCATCTAATCTTCCTAGATTACGTCTTACCATCTGCAGGTCACTACTTTTTTTAACAATATATGGAGTTATCATGATAATAAGATCCTCTTTTTTATCATTGTCATAACTATGTCTAAATGGAATACCTAAAATAGGTATATCGCCTAGTATTGGTATTCTTACACTTTTCTTACCATCTTTACTTTTTACTAACCCACCTATAATAACTGTTTCACCATTTTGGACTATAGAAACTGTTTTTACATCTCTTTTTGTTGTTGTCGGAAGTCCTACATTTGTATTGTCAACTACATCTTCTAAAGTTACTTTAATATCAAGCACCACTTTATTATCAGAAGAGATACGAGGCTTTACTTTTAGTGTTAACCCTATATCTTCTCTTGTGTAGCTTTGTCTTGTAATATCAGTTGTACTTGAACCAGTCGAACTTTGAGTCAATAAAGACTCTGTTTTACCAGCATATAGTGAAGACTCTTTGTTGTTCACACAAAGAAG
>DQSO01000008.1 GCA_015663225.1 Campylobacterales bacterium | reverse complement strand
TTAAAATACGATTTCCATTTGATGATACTTTCATACTTATGGCACTTTGTATATCTTTTACACTCTCTATAATTACATACTCTTTACCATTTATCATAAGCTCATCATTATCTTGCAGTTGTATCTCTTTGATTATTGTCTTTTTACCTTTTGGCATTTTTATTCCTTTTTTATACTCCTAAAGCGTATTGCTTTTTTCTATCACTAGATGATGATATATTTTGAGCAATTCTATACTTTGTTATAGTTCTTCTACCTAACTTTATATTAAATTTATCTTGAATTAGATCCAATATCTTGTTGTCACTCAGCGGTTTCTTCCTATCTTCTTGTTTTATAATCTCTTTTATATAAGACTTTATAGTAGCATTTGAAGTCTCGCTATCACTATCTAGTGCAGTTGCAAAAAAACCTTTTATGGGAAAAACTCCTCTTTCGCATGATAGGTACTTATTTGATATAGCTCGTGAGATTGTTGAGTGATGTCGGTCTAACTCTCCTGCTAAATCATCTAACTTCATAGGCTTTATCTCTCCACCTGTAAAAAAATCATATTGATATTCTACTATCATCAATGCGATTTTTGTTAAAGTTTCTTTTCGCAAGGCAAGTGCATCAACTAAGCTTCTTGCATCTTTTAACTTCTCTTTTACAAATTCAAACTTACTATCAACTCCACCAGTATCAACTATGATTTCAGGATAGTATGAGTTATTTAGTGAAACTTTTATTTCACCGTTTATAGTATTAATAAATATATCTGGAATAATTTGAGCTACTTCACTTTTAAACTCCAATGCAGGTGGATTTTTAAACTTTCTTATAATTTTTATTGATTGAAAAAAGTTTGGTCTATCTTGATAAGCTTGTAAATTTTCAAAATCTTTTATAATAGTTTGACAAAATTTATAAATATCATCATCTAAATCAAAATCATTTAACTGAAATAAAAATGATTCATAAAGGTCAATCGCCCCTACTCCACTAGGCTCTAAATATGCAAATCTAAGTCTAACTTTTTCAACTTCAGTTGTAGTTGTTTCTAAAATCTTGGCAATCTCAGAGAGTGAACCTTCAAAGTAACCATTGTCATTTATATTTTTTATTATCTCACCCGCTATTGCTACAGATTTTTGTGTGGGAAAAAGTGGAGCTTCTATCTGCTCATATAGCAGATCATAGAGTGATTTTTTTGAAGTTGTTAGAGCTTCTATCTCATTTGAGACTGAGTTTTTTTGATAATGTGGTTGTTTTGAAATTTTTGAGTGAGAGTTTACTTCACTACCTGATTGAACTTGGATAAATGGATTATCTTTTGATGCTTCATCTAGTGTCTCTTTCAGACTCTCTAGGTCTGATTGAAGTATTGGTAACCAGCCTCTTAAAGTTTGTGAAAGTTTTGTTTTTGTAGAGATGGTTGCCGAGGTTCTAAGCTTCATATTTTAAAATCCTCTCCTAGGTAGTGTTCTTTTACTAACTTACTATTAGAAATCTCTTTAGAAGTTCCACTATCAAGTAGTTCTCCACTTTTTAAAACATAAGCACGATCACAAATAGAGAGAGTTTCTCGTACATTGTGATCTGTTATCAATATACCTATATTTAGATCTTTCAAATCTTTTACGATATTTTGTATATCAGCAACTGCTATTGGATCAACTCCAGCAAAAGGTTCATCTAAAAGTAGAAAACTTGGCTCAATAGCGAGACTTCTTGCTATCTCACATCTTCTTCTCTCTCCTCCACTCAAACTTATACCCAAGCGGTCTCGTATTGGTTCTATATTTAAAATATCTAATAGATGTTCTAGTTTTTTTGAAATCATCTCTTTATCATCATACTTTAACTCTAGGGCTAAAGTGATATTATCCTCAACACTAAGCTCTTTAAAAATACTTGCCTCTTGAGGGAGATAACCAATACCAAGTTTTGCTCTTTTATGAAGTGGATTATCAGTTATATCTTTACCATCAAGTAAGATATTTCCACTACTTGGAGCGATAAGTCCACATATCATGTAGAAAGTTGTTGTTTTACCTGCACCATTTGGTCCTAAAAGACCTACTATCTCACTACTATTAACTTCAAGTGAAAAATCATGTATAATTTTTGTTTTTTTAATAGTTTTAGATAGGTTCTTAGCTTCTAGTTTGTGCATAGTTTATACTCTCTTTTATTGTCATTGGTTGGTGTAATATTTATAGTAGTATATCTAAATCCATAAGTTTTTAAAATCTCTTCAAACTTCTCATCAGCCCACTCTATAAAATGGTAACCTTCAAGTTCCAGATTTTCTAAAAGACCACTCTCTATGAACTTTGTAGTGGAGTTATTGTAAATATCATAGTGAAAAATTTTATCATCATAAGAGTTCATAATAGAAAATGTAGGCGAAGATACTTCGCATGATAATCCAATAAACTTTGTAAAATTTTTAACAAATGTAGTTTTGCCTGATGCTAAATCTCCTTGCAAAAGAATTATACCTCCGCTTGGATATAGCTCTTGAAGCTCTTGTGAAAGTTTGTCTATCTCACTTAAAGAGAGAATCATTTAGCCAACTTATTTGAAATATCTACTATTTTTTTAAGATGAGTTATAGCTTTTTTAGAGTCAATAGCTTCTTTAGCCATCTCAATACCATCTTTTAAATCTCTTGCAACTCCATCAGCACTAAGTGCTGCTGCTGAGTTTAGTAAAACTATATCTCTTTTAGCTCCAATCTCTCCTTTTAAAATATCAAGAGTTATTTGTGCATTTACTTTTGCATCTCCACCCTCTATGGCTTGTGACGGTGAGAGCTTAAAACCTTCATTTTGAGGATCTATTATATACTCTTTTATCTCATTATCATGTAGATTTACAGCATAAGTAATATCGCTGATACTTATCTCATCCATACCATCACGACTACTAACTATGATAGCACTTTTAGCCTCTAAAATTTTCAAACTATCCGCAATAGAGTTTAAAAAATCTTTGCTAAATACACCTAGAAGATACTTTTTAGCTCCAGCTGGATTTGTTAGTGGTCCTAATATATTGAAAATTGTTCTATGAGAGAGTGATTTTCGTATTGGCATGATATGCTTCATCGCTGGATGATGATTTTGTGCAAACATAAATGTAAAACCAACTTCTTCTAACATGATAGCTTGTTGTTTTACTGGTAAGTTTAAGTTTATACCCAGTTGTTCTAGCATATCTGCAGCACCTGAGCTACTAGTTATCGCACGGTTTCCATGCTTTGCAACGGCAAGTCCAAGTGATGAAAGTATAAGTGAAACTGTACTTGATATGTTAAAACTTCCACTTTTATCTCCACCTGTTCCAACTATATCTATAAGTTTTTCTTGTACTTTTGAAGGTAAGTTTACTCTAACAGAGTGTTCTCTCATAACAGATGCTGCTGCTGCAATCTCCTGTGAAGTTTCCCCTCTTTGATAAAGTGATACTAAAAGCTCTTTTGCTTCATTTTTAGTTAGTTGGTTTTTAAAAAGTTTGGTAAATTCTTGCTTTGCTTGTTCATAAGTCATCAGCTTATCTCCTTAACATAGTCACTCATCTTTGATTTTGGAATTGTTTTTGTTGTAGGTATATCTAAGACTTCATAGTACTTATCATACTCTAAAAATTTTAGTGTGATTTTATCACCAACCTTAACAGCCTTAGCTGCTTTAACTTTTAAATCATTTATAAAAACGACTCCACTACGACACATATCTTCAGATACTGCTCTTCTTTTTGTGATATTTACACTGTTCATAAACTTATCTATTCTCAAAATCAACCTACTCTTAAAATTTTATAAAAATATTATACTTATTTTTTTGTAAAGTTGGGTTAATTTCTCTAAATCCTATCCATTCTCTTTGCCTTAAAAAAAACTATTTTTGAGTCTGATTCTTGCTCCTGGCTATCTAGTATCATTGATATTCTTTGCCAACAATACAAAGAGTCAAAAAAGTGTTCAATCAACTCTAATTCTCTCTATACACTCCATTACAAGCCTCTCTTTATCTAGATATTTTTCTATATCATGTGAGATTCTGTTTTTTAACTCTATTTTCTCATTTAAAGAGAGTTTTTGGGTTGATAAGGTATCACATCTTATTATAAATTCTTTTTTTAATCCGTGAGATATGGTTATGTTTTTTAGTCTGATTTGTCTATCATTTATCTTGTATATGGCATTTGTGAGTATCTTTTTTGATTTATAGTTTTTTGACATGATAGAAAATGAAAAGTACAAAGGAATAGAAACAATCATAACTAAAACCAATGATATAAACAGTCCATTTTTAGCTCTTTTGATAGGCGAGTATCCTAAAAATACAAATGTTATGGAAGCTGCAAAAACGATACCTACAAAGTTAGTTACAAAGAGTAAAAAAGCATTTTCAAATATATAAAAATCACCCCAACCTATACCTATACCAGCTACGGCAAGAGGAGGAACAAGAGCTACTGCTATCGCAACTCCTGCTAGTGAACTTGTAATCTTTTGGTTATTTTTTACATAAGCTGCAGCTACTCCTGAGATGAGTGCTACTATCAAATCAAGTGTACTAGGATGCAGTCGTCCCTCTATCTCATTGGTAATATTTTCATATGGCAAAAAAGCAGAGAGCAAAGATGAAGCGACAAATACAAGAACTATCCCTATCGTTACACTTTTAAGTCCTCCAAGAAGCAGATCATAATCAAATCTTAAAAGACCCATAGAAAATGAGACTATCGGTTGCATAAGTGGAGCTAAAAGCATCGCACCTATGATAACTGATGATGAGT
>DQSO01000072.1 GCA_015663225.1 Campylobacterales bacterium | reverse complement strand
CATTTAGATATAATATACTACTTTAGATTATAGGGGGTAAAAATGGATTATATGTTTAAAGAGGGGTTTTTACACACTCATGCACCTTTATTTATGGATGAAGTAACAGTAGTAGTTGCTTTTTTACCATTTTTAGTCGCTTATGCAATAAAGTTAGCAAAAGATAAAAAGTATAAAGCACATGCAATAATGCAGATAATCATATATATTGTGGGTCTTATCGTTGTAAGTTATTTTGAATATGGTGCAAGAGTTATGGGTGGATTTGCAGTTTTTATGAAAAGTAGTGGTATGAATCTGCAATTTATGTATATATTTTTATCATTTCATGTTTTTATAGCTATCATGTCAACTCTAATATGGAGTTATACAGTATTTCATGGAATAAAAAATTATAAAAATATGATGAGTAAAGAGTTTCGATATAGACACTTAAAAATAGCAAAACCAGCATTTGTTGGGGTTGTTTTGACTTCACTAACTGGGGTTATGCTGTATATGTTCTTATTTGTGTTTTAACTACTTATAATGATTTAAGCAATATTAAGATAATATCGCGAACAAAATTAGTAATCGTAAGGAATAAATATGTCAAGAAGATGTTCAATAAGTGGAAAAGGTCCAATGGTTGGAAACAATGTAAGTCATGCTAAAAATAGAACAAAAAGAAGATTTTTACCAAACTTGAGAACTTTAAGAGTTACACTTGAAGATGGTACAACTAAAAAAATCAAGGTTTCTGCTAAAGAGTTAAGAACTATGAGAAAAAATTCATAGTAACAATATGATTGAGTTCATCTATGAATCTCATCAAAAAACTTAAAAAACAATTTAACTGGCGAGAGCCGGTTAGACCTCATGTCAATCTAAATACTGAACTATATGTTCAGTTAGCACCTTTTAAACTCCCCCTTATACTTGTTGTAATGATGATGATGTTTGGTACCTTAGGGTATATGGCTATCGATGATTTTAAATTGATTGATGCTATTTATCAAACTGGTATTACTTTTACAACTGTTGGTTTTGGAGAGATACACCCTATTTCAAATGCTGGTAGGGTTTTTACAATAACACTTATCATACTAGGATTTGTAGTCTTTTCATTTTCAGTTGGTTTATTGGTAGAGGTTATAAAAAGAGGTGAATTAATCAAGATTATAAAGGAGAGAAGTATGCTTTATAATATAGCAAGACTAAAAAATCACTATGTTATATGTAATCACAATGATTTTACTATTCAACTAACAAGACAGTTTAGAGAAAATCATATACCTTTTGTTGTAGTAGATTCAAATGAAAACTTAGAAGAGGAAGCAAAAAAGTATAATTATCCTTACTATGTAAATGAAGAGCCACATACAGAAGCGGCTATACTTAAATCGCATCTTTCTAGTGCAAAGGGTGTTATCACTCTTTCAGATAATATGGCTGATAATATTGCAGTTATCGCTTCAGTAAGATTGTATGAGCAAGAGATAAAAAGACGAAGAAAATATTTTATAATGGCAAATGCAGTTACACACTCTGATATAATTAAGCTTAAAAAACTTGGAGCTGATAGTGTTATATCTCCTACAAAACTTATGGCTCAACGGATGAGTGCTATTAGTCAAAGACCAGAGATGGAAAATATTTTAGAGAAATTTTTATATAAAAAAGATACTCTTTTGGATATTGAAGAGGTTAAAATCCCATCTTTTTCTTGGCTTTTATTTAAAAAGTTAAAAGATATAAATCTTCCAAACTATGTAAAAGTGCATATTGTTGGTATTAAAGAGAGTGAGGAAAAAGAGCAGTTTATTCCAATGCCTGATCTGAATCAGATAGTTACAAAGGGTTCAAAGTTGATGCTTATTGGAAGTAGTGAGAGCATAAAAATGGCTAGAAAAGTTATAGGTAAAAAACAAAAACCAAAAGAGATAATGTATGTTTAAAATAACTCCCAAAAAAAATGGGTTAGAAAATGTTCAAGGTTTTAGTTTTAACGGTACAAATGTAGGTTTTAAAGATGATGAAGCTGATGTTGGATTTATACGAAGTGAAACTCCTTGTGATATAAGTGCAGTGTTTACAACAAACAAATTTCAAGCTGCTCCAATAGTACATTTTAACTCGTATGATAAAGATTTTAAAACAAACTTCTTACTTGTAAATAGTAAAAATGCAAATGCTATGACAGGTGCAAAAGGTGTTGAAGATATTGAAGCGATATTTAGCACTCTATCTTCAAAACTGGAGCTTATAAATCCAATTATGAGTTCAACTGGAGTTATAGGTTACCGTTTAAATCAACCTAAATTAATTAGTGCATTTGATAAGTTTGACTTTAAAAGTAGAAATTCAGATATGTTCTCTCAATCTATTATGACGACTGATAGTTTTAAAAAAGAGTTAGCTTATAGTGTGACTTTAGAAGATGGTAGTAGTTTTAACATAGCAGCTGTTTGTAAAGGTGCTGGTATGATAAACCCATCTATGGCAACTATGCTTTGTTTTGTTATTACTGATGCAGATATCCCAAAAAGTGATATGGATGAGATTTTACTTGAAGCAACTTATGAGTCTTTTAATAAGATAAGTGTAGATGGTGATACTTCTACAAATGATACAGTTATGTTACTGGCAAATCAAAGCTCAGCATCTTATGATAAAGAAGCATTTAGTGAAGCTATAAATATGATGATGTTTGAACTTTCTCAAATGATACTACGAGATGGTGAAGGGTCAAATAAAGTAGTAGCTTTTGAAGTGATAAATGCTAAAAATAAAGAAGAAGCTAGAAAAGTAAGTATGGCACTTAGTAACTCTTTGCTGGTAAAAACAGCACTCTTTGGAGAAGATCCAAACTGGGGGAGAATAGCTTCAACTGTAGGCTCTTGTGGAGTTTTGTGTGATGAAGAGAGTTTAAAGATATATTATAATGATTTATTGATTTATTCTTGCGAGTATAGAGAACTTGATAAAATTCGAGAGGATAAAGCATCTATTATTATGAAAAAAGATAGTTTTAGAATCATTTGTGATTTAGGAGTTGGAAAAAGTTCTTTTACATCCTATGGATGTGATTTAAGTTATGAATATGTTAAGATAAATGCTGAATATCGAACTTAGTTTATAATAGATTAATATTAATTAGATAAGATAAGATTCATTTAAAAATAGGAGAATTATATGCTACATGAATATAGAGATGAAATATCAAAATTAAAACAGTCAAATGCACACTTTGCAAAGATTTTTGAGAAGCACAATGAGTTAGATCAGAAAATTACAGATTTTGAAGAGGGTCGTGGTCATATTGAAGATTTAGCATTAGAGACTATGAAAAAAGAGAAGTTGAAACTTAAAGATGAAGCTTATTCTATGATAGTAGAGTTCAAAAAAGCAAACTAGAGTTACACCTTATAAGAAGACAACTTATCTGAGTTGTCTTCGTTGTCTTCGTTTTTCCTTATCCAAAATATTTTTTTGTAGATGATGTATAGTTTTTATAAATATAAATATCACAAGACCTATTATAGGCAGTGCATAGTACCAATGATCTTTTGCTATTTTTAAAAGTTCAAGTATATACTCTCCAAAATACCAAACAGGTATTATTGTAATAGCAGCCCAAGCCCAAGCACTTATAATATTAATCAGTGCAAATTTTTTAGCATCATATCTTGTTAATCCTATTGCTATAGGTATAATAGTTCTCATCCCATACATATATCTTTGAGCAAATATTATTGGCCAACCATACTTTTTTAGAAGCAGATGAGCTAGTGCAAATTTTTGCCTTTGACTTTTAAACTTTCTATGTACATAGCCTCTATTGTATCGACCTATATAAAAGTATATCTGATCGCCAGCAAATCCACCAAGACCTGCTACAAAGATTGCAAGAGAAAGATTCATATCTCCACTAGCAGATAAAAGTCCTGACATGATAAGACCAGATTCACCCTCTAAAATACTCCATATAAATAGTATAAGATAGCTATACTCTTTCATTAGTTCTATAAGTAGATCACTCATTAAAATCCAATAAATCTTTTGCTTG
>DQSO01000184.1 GCA_015663225.1 Campylobacterales bacterium | reverse complement strand
TAATATTAATTAAACTCATTAATATTGAATATATTTAATTTGTATTCTTTAAAATAAAATAATTTATAAATAGTTATTTGATTTTTTTAATGAAAAATAACCAACTTTATCTATAATAGTAAAAATATTTAGGGATAATCAAATGAATAAATTTATAAAAATTGCAGCAATCTCAACTATAGTTGCACTATTAAACCTTGAAGCAAAGGTTGATGTTGTTATATCAGTTTCTAAACCAGTAGGTACAGTAGATAAAGATTTTGATGATAGTGAGATTCAGTTTGGTATCGCCGTACAACCATATTTAACTGATAATTTAGCACTTGATATAAGACTTGACTCATCAAATGCAAATAAGATGGCAGATGGCGGAAAAAGTGATCTTGAGAGAATGAGTCTGAACTTGTTATATGATTTTATGCCTAAAAGTTCTATCTCTCCATACATCTTTGCTGGTAGTGGTTACGAAAAGATACATAGAACATATCTTGATATAAAATCACAACCATTTCTAAATGGAGGAATTGGTTTAAAAGTTGATATCAACGATGATATTGATATAAGAAGTGAAGCAAAATATATAAGGATGAGTCATACAAAAGATAGTGATGTTGTAGCTTCACTTGGATTTGGAGTTAAGTTTGGATATGAAAGTTGTATTGAGGTTTGTGAAGAGGATGTTTTAACTACTAAACCAATAATAACTAAAAATACTACAAAAATTAAAGTAAAGCCAGCTGTAAAATCAGCTGTAAAAAGTATAAAAGCTAATGCAGTTTTATTTGATGATGAAAAAAAGCCAACTTATAAAATAAAAATAATAAAAAAACAGACTAAACAATCAAAGAGTAAAAACTATATACAAGTTGCAGCACTATCAAATAAAACTAATGTAGCAAAAATAATAAAAAAGCTTAAACTTAAAAAATTAAAAGTAAGAACTATAAAGAAAGGCTCTGTAACTGTTGTTCTAGCTGGTCCATATAGTGGAGGGGCATTGGTAGGTGCTTACAATAGAGTTAAAACAATTCAAAAGGATGCATTTTACAAAAAACTATAATTTTTTAAAATAAATTAAACTATTTTTCTTTTTTGTCGATCTACTTCAAAATATCTAGAATATATCGGAGGAAATAGATGAAAAAAGTTTTATTAGGGGCGATTATAGTTAGTTCTCTTTTTGGAAAAACAAATGTAAGCCTAAGTATTGGTAGTAATAATTTTGACAATAAAGAGGGTGTAGACTCTGCAACAACACTTGGTATTAGAGGAGATTTTTATCTTGATGGTCTTTATCATATGGACTTAGGATATGAAAATCTAGGAAGTGTTGACTTTGAAAATGGTAGTGGCGATACAAAGGTTCAAAGAGTTTATACTCAGTTTTCAGCTGATGGAGAGGAAGAGTATCATGTAGTTCCATATATGGGGGTAGGTGTTGGTTATGAAAAGGTTAGTGATGAGATTGATGAACTAAAATCTCAACCATTTATTGGTTTAGGTATTGGTTTTAGATATAACATATCAAATAATCTTAATTTTTTATTAGATGGTAGAGCTTTATGGAAGACTTCAACAAGAAATATTAACTTTTTAACAAGTTTTGGTGTAGGATATATGTTAGATGCTGAACCAATCAACAATCAAATTGTAAAAGAGCAGGAGATAGTTATACCTAAACATAAGTTAGAAATAGAGCCAGTTGCAACTTCTGCTCCAAAACAAGTGAATATTAGTTCTGTTTTCTCAAAAAGTTCATCTGTAATTCCTATTCAAAACAGACCCAATTTACTACCGGTTGTTCAATCTGCTACTGTTCAAGCTCCAATCCAAAAAGTAGAACAACAATATACAAACCAATCAAATGGAACATATATACAAGTTGCAGCATATTCAAAGTTCCAACCTCGTGCACTTTTATCAAAGCTGACTCAATCAGGTCATAAAGTAATACTTAGAAAATCAGGTAGTATGAAAAAAGCTTTGATTGGTCCATATAGAACTAAAACTGAAGCTCTAAATGCACTCAAAAGTATTAAAAAAATAACAAGAAGTGCTTTTATTTACAAAGGATAATAGGCTATAATCATCCAAAAATTATAGGGTCAATTATGCAAGATTTAGTTAAAAAAATAGAAAATAAAGAGAGAATAACTCTTCAAGAAGGAGTTTCTCTTTATGATTTAGATCTATTTACACTAGGTAGATTAGCAAGTTCAATAAGAGAAGAAAAACATCAAAAAAAGACTTTTTACAATATAAACAGACATATAAACCCTACAAATATATGTAAAGATATATGTAAGTTTTGTGCATTTTCAGCAAATAGAAAAAATCCAAACCAATATACTATGAGTTTTGATCAGATAAAAGAGATAGCAAAAGATGCCGTTAAAAATGGTGCAAAAGAGCTTCATATAGTATCAGCTCATAACAATGAAGTTGGACTTGATTGGTATATGGATATATTTAAAATACTCAAAACTACATATCCTGATATACATATAAAAGCACTAACTGCCGCGGAGATAAACTTTTTAAGTCAAGAACATGGCTATACTCATCAAGAGATAATAGATATGATGATTTCTAATGGTGTTGATTCAATGCCAGGTGGTGGAGCAGAGATATTTGATGAGAAGGTTAGAGATTATATCTGTAAAGGAAAAGTAAGCTCGGATGACTGGTTAAATATCCATAGACTTTGGCATAAAAAAGGGAAAGAGTCAAATGCAACTATGCTTTTTGGTCATGTAGAAACTCGTCAAGATAGAGTAGATCACATGATAAGACTAAGAGATCTTCAAGATGAGAGTGGTGGATTTAACTCTTTTATCCCTTTAGTATATCAAAGGGAAAATAACTATCTTAAAGTTGAAAATTTTCTAACTTCAGTTGAGATACTAAAAACCATGGCTATTAGCCGTATAGTTCTTGATAATTTTGAACATATAAAATCTTACTGGGTAACTTCAACCATAAATCTTGCTCTAGTAGCTCAAGAGTTTGGTGCAGATGATCTTGATGGAACTATTCAAAAAGAGTCAATAAACTCAGCAGCAGGAGCTGCAAGTGCAAATGGTATGGATTTAACAGAGTTTAAAGAGTTGATTGAAAATAGTGGATTTATCCCTACTCAAAGAGATAGCCTTTATAATGAAATTTAGATAACTTTTATTAAACTATTTGAAAGTTTTGCCGATATAGAACTATAAATAAAATTTATAGGAAATATCGTATGAAAAAGTTACTCTATATTATTGCTCTTGTTGGCTTTTTATCTACATCTGCTTTGGCAGATTTTTATAAAAAGTCATTAACACTTGATCCAGATATATTAAATGAAGAAATTTCATCAAACATAGAAGAAGAGACTTTTAAAAACCCACTTTTTGTACATATTGGTGCTGGTGTAAGTTATGTAAATATTGATAGTAATGTTGATAGTGAAAAACTAGCTTATACTATAGGTAAAACTTCATCAACTGTGGAATTTGGCTTGGGTGTAAGAGTCAGTCAAGATATATTTTTAACAGCATTTATGCAAAAATCTTACCTTAATAATTCTGATATAACAAATATAGGTATCAGTACAAATTATCAATTTGATCAGACATATATAGGACTTCTTGGTGGAGAGAGTAGATTAACTTGGGAAAAATCACCAGTTATAAATACACTAACAGAACAAAAGAGTCAAACACAAATATTTTATGGATTCCAACTAGGATATGACTATGAACTGCTTTATAGACTATCCCTATATACAAAATATCAATTAATGTTTGTAAATCATCAAACAAATATAAATAATGATTCTACTATAAAACACAATATTCAAAACAATCTAACAACAGGAGTTAAATATGCTTTTTAAAAATATAATTTTATTTTTAATCACTTTTTTTATTATTGGTTGTGGAGGAACAAGTGTAAGTCCTTCATCTTTTACAAGTTATGAAGATGTAATTGTAAATGGAAGAGTTGTTAAAGGTCCTATATCAAACAGTACAATCACTATAAAAAACTTAGAAACACATGAAACTTTAGGAACAACTACTACTGATAGCGAAGGAAGATACTCTGTAAATATTCAAAACTATACAGGAGCTGTACAGATTATAGCAAATGGAGGAGTTTACACTGATGAGATAGATGAGAGTAACCAAACTCTCTTATCTACACTAGATGCTGTATCATTTATAGATGCTATCTCTGGATATGTGGTAAATATAACACCATATACAACAATAGCAAGTAAAAAAATAAGAGATCAAGGAACGATAAGTAAAGTAGGTATATCTAATGAAAATAATCTAATAGCAAATCTATTTATGGGTTCAAGTTTTGATATAACGAAAGTAAATCCTAAAATCTTAAGAGTTGATACAATAGATGATAATACATCAGAAAGTATTTATGGAGTATTTTTAGCAGCTTTTGCGAAAGTAACTGATAGTAATGCCTCAAATATTGATACATATATAACCTCTTTTTACAATGATATGAATGACAGTATAGTAGGTGCTTCAACACAAGCACTAAATCTAGCTTTGAGTGATGGAAATATTACAGGAAATACAAGTGGAACTATATTAGCTGATTTAAACCCTTCAACAAATAAGCAAACTTCACTACAAACTATAAGGGATTATGCAGATAGCAATACAAGTGATATACCAACTGTGCAAGATTATATAAATATAGGCATATCAACTGTAACATCAGCAAATATAGATGAAGTAAATGAGCAGATAGAATTAGCTGATGTAGTAGAAGCTGATACAATACCTAAGATAGAGACGGTTGTAAATAGTGTAACTTCTAGAGTAAATGTAGTAATAACTGATGGGCAATCTGGAGTTACAACGGGGCAGGATGTAGTATTTATCTTCTCTTTTTCCAAGGGTGTTAGTGGCTTTACTGAGGGAGATATTGATGTTGTTGGTGGCACAAAAGGTATCTTGACATCTATTACAAACTCTGTTTATACAATGCCTATAACACCAATAGATAACTCTGAAGTTGATATTACAGTAGATATTGCACAAGGAAAAGTTTTAGATGTGGACGGTTTTGGAAATAGTGCAGCAGTACAAGCTGTTCAGCAAGTAGATACTCTTCATCCAACTATAGCTACATTAAGTATAAAAAATACTACTTTAGGTGCTATAAATCCACTTCTTTTTGCAAAAGAGGGTGATACAATAGTGGTTGATTTTAATACAACTCAAGAGTTAAATGGTACTATCCCCACAGTTCTAATCGCAGGTCAGACTTCCATAGTTGCTGATGCAAATGATACTAATAGCACAACTTGGAGAGCAACTTACACAATGCAAAGTAGTGATAGTGAAGGTAATATTTCTATATCAGTTTCTAATTATTTTGATATAAATGGAAATGAAGGAGTTACCTTTACAACAACAACTGATGGTACAAGTATTATTTATGATAAAACAGCACCAACTATTGATACCCCAGCAAATTCATCATATACAACAGTAGAAAACAATAGTTCAGCTCTCTTTAGTGTAAGTGCAACAGATGCATTAAGTGGACTAAGAGATGCACCCTCTACTTATAGTCTTGATGGAACAGATATTGATGATTTAAGTGTAAATGGTTCAACTGGAGTTGTAACCTTTGCTCAAAACCCAAACTTTGAGTTACCAACTGATGATAATAATGATAATGTATATCTATTTAAAGTAACAGCACAAGATAAAGCTGGAAATATAGCTATAAAAGATATAAATATAACAGTTACAGATCTATTTTCAGATCTTAATATCACAACAGCACTCTATGAGGACATCAATACTTCAGGTGTAGTAGGGGATAAAATGGTTATAACATTTAATCAAGATATAGATATAACTTCACTAGATACAAATCAATCGGCTATATTTGATATAAATGCAAGTAAAGTAATAAGTGGTGTTGGTGATTATAATAGTAGTACATTTACTTATACTATTGTATTAGATGAGAATGCTACTGATTTTAATGCAACAGCTGAGAGTGTATCTTTAGCTATTAAACCAAATACTATTAAAGATGCAAACAATAGTGAACCACCAAGTAGTTACCCTATAGTAATATTCACAAACTAATCACGACTAAGTATCACACCACACTCCAAGTGGTGTGTATATGGAAACTGATCAAAAGCTGCAAATCTTTTAACTTTAAACTCACTCAAAAGCTCTAAATCTCTTTTTAGAGTATCAGGGTTACATGATATGTAGATGATATTGTCAAACTTTTTTATGAACTCTAAAGTATCACTATCAAGCCCTGCACGAGGTGGATCTATAAATATATGGCTAAAATTATACTCATCTAGCTCTATATCTTTGAGTCGCCTAAACTCTCGTACTTTATTTAATGCTTCTACTAGCTCTTTACTACTTAGTCGTATAAAGTCTATGTTAGAGATGCCATTTAATTCACAATTTTTTAAAGCACATTTTATAGAGTTTTTAGAGATTTCAGTAGCTAGAACTTTATTAAATCTATATGATAGTGGTAGTGTAAAGTTACCAAGTCCACAATATAACTCCAGTAGATCACTGTTATCATGTGATATGTTATCTAATACCCACTCAATCATCTGTTCATTTACTTTTGGATTTGGTTGAGTAAAACCTGTGTCTAGGATTTGGTACTTATACTTTTTACCATGTATCGTTAGCTCTTCATAGATAAAATCATCTCCTACTACAAGCTTTACTTTTTTACTTCTTCCTATGATATTTGAACCTAGTTTTGAGGCTAACTCTTCTGCCTTAGCCATCCAAGCTTCATCTACTTTTTTATGATATATAAGTGTGATTATGACTTCATTGGTTAAAGTTGTTAAAAACTCAACTGTAAACAGTCGTTGTTTTAATATATCACTTTTTTCTACATAATAGAGAAGTTCCCTCATTAAAGAGACTATTTTTTTTGAAACAATAGAGCAAGAGTTTATCTTTATCTTTTTTACTTCAACTCCACTCATTGCATAACTAATCTTATCACCATCAAAATAAGTTTTAAACTCCGCACGGTATCTAAAGTTAGAAGTAGGGCTTTTTATAATATCTATTTTATCAATATTAAAATCATCTTTTATAGAGGTTATTTTATATTGGAGTTGCTCATTATAGTTTAAGTAGTGCAGGGTGCAACTCCCACACTGACCAAAGTGTTCACAGGTCATTTAAAACTCATGATGAGGTTACCAACAAGTAGATTCCAACCATCAACTAGAACAAAGATAAGTAGCTTAAATGGCATACTAATCATGACAGGAGGAAGCATCATCATACCCATACTCATCAAAACTGAACTTACAACCATATCGATTATTAAAAATGGTAAGTAGAGTAAAAATCCTATTTCAAATGCACTTTTTAACTCACTGATTATAAAAGCAGGT
>DQSO01000169.1 GCA_015663225.1 Campylobacterales bacterium | reverse complement strand
CAATGTTGCACCAGCAACTTTCAATGCTTCAAATTTTGGCTTATATGCATCTTTAGCAAATAAAAGAGCTGCTGAAACTGTAATAGCTATAAATATCTTTTTCATCAAATACCCTTACTTTATCTTTGCTTTTTTAGTTTTAGTATTACCTTTTCTGTCTTTCCAAGTCATAATAAGTTGATCACCCACTTTAAACTCATCACCTTTAAATTTAAACTTAAAGATTGGGTTTTTAGATAAAAATTGACTTGTTGACATATCTATAACTATTTTATCATTTACACTACCACTAAGGTGTGTGATAAAGTTTGCATCATCTTTATTTCCTGTTCTTTTTTTAGCTTGATTATATGTTAACATCTCATGCTTTGCCATCATTTTTACTTTAACTACACCATTTTTTAATTTAGCTTTTACTTTCATAAAAATTCCTTCTTAATATTTATTTAATTTTAATATTGTGATAGGATTAACCTTCACAACCACCTGCTGCAACTTCTAATGATTTTTTTGCAAAATAAAGCTTTCCATCAACTCCTTCAACTACTACTGTAACACTTCCTGATTTAGCCATTTTGATATTTATACTATATTCAGTTAAATCATACTTACCTACAGTAAATACAGCTACTGTAGCTTCTGGATTTGCATCTTGAAAAACTGCAATACTTTTTGCAGGAATTTTTGTACTAAATTTCACTGGAACTGCTCCACCATTTGATGCAACTTTTGGTAGTTTAATCTTTACATCTTTCTCTATCATAGTTGTTGTACCATACATTGCTTTTATAGCATCTTCAACATTATGAGCCTCCCAAGCCTTTGGTTTTAACTCTCTATAATCATCGCCACTAACTGACAATGGTGCTACTGATAGTGCTAATGCACCACTAAAAAATCCTATAAAATTTCTTCTATTCATTCTGTTTCCTTTCAAATTAAAATTGTTTTATACTAGCTACACTTATTCAAATAAGATTAAAAATCCCCTGCAGCACCTTTTGCTATCATAGTTTCCATAGCTGTTTTTATCTCTTTTGCATAATCAAGCATCTCTTTTGGAAGAGTGTGTCCGCCAGAAATCATCATATCCAATGCCATGGTATATATATAAATATCCCCGTTTGCATCCTCAACTATACCAACACGACATGGCATAAAACCGATAAACTCTCCTGAGTGAGTTAAAAATATATCAGCTATAGTTGGAGAACAATAAGATCTTATATGTGTATATAACCCACCTTTTCTAGGCATAGTCTTTTTATCAACCATTGCCAAACCATACTCAGCTGCTACTTCATCCATAATCTCTATAGCATTTTCAATAGCCTCAGCTTTTGTAGAATCTTTAGGAATAATAAGTTTTTTCTTTAAAATCATACCTTTTGCTGGATCACCAGTTGTTAAAACATCATCACCCATCTTCATATAAAGATTAAATGCTTTTGGATCCATTTTTAAGACACTATCACCATATTTAAAAACAAATGCCAATATTGTTAAAACTACTAACAAACCTACAAATGCAAGTAAATTTTTTACTATCTTCATTATTACTCCTTAAGAATTTATATTTTATATTTTAATTGTGAACTAATTGTAACTAAGTTCTTACTTTAACATATAATCCACTACTTTTTTAAACTCATCTTCACTAAGTGATGTACCACCTAAAGCTGGCATACCATTATTTGTTCCTTTTATACCGTTAGTATAAACTTTATCTATACCTTTAGCTATAATAGGTTTCCAACCTTCTTTATCTCCAGCAGCTGGAGCAATATTTCCATGACACATCACACAACTCTCTTCATAAGCACTTTTAGCATCAAATGTAACTTTATGAGATGGATCAACTTTTACCTCAGGCAGATCTCTCACTACTGATATAGGTGGATGAAAGTCACTAATACCAGCACCAACTACTCTAGCTACCTTAGCTGTTGGCTCTTGACAATTTTTCATACATCTTTTTGATTTTTCTACCTTTATAGCACCATAGTTTTTAGGGTTTTTATAAAATGCTCTTACATCTTTAAGTGCATTTGGTCCATCAATATTTGGAACAAAACCATCTTCATTTGGCATTTTTATCTTTAAAAATTTCTCTCTATTAAGTACATATTCATCATCTAGTTCTTTACCATCAATCTCTATCTCATTAATACTTAAGATATAAGCAGCTAGTGCATAAACTTCATCATCACTCAAAGTTTTACTCTTTGTATGAGGCATAGCATCTCTTATATACCACCATATTGTTGAAGCTTTTGGCCAATATGAACCAAATACTCTAACAGGTCCATCAGCTTCTGGATCTTTCCATCTATTGTTAGTAAGTGTCTTTTGTAGTTCTGGTCCACTCCCTTTAGAAAGTGCAGGATAACCTCCACCACCACTACCAAAGTCACCATGACATGATACACATTTTGCCTCATAAAGCTCTTCACCTTGCTCTACCGAACCACTACCCTCTGGTAGTCCTCTTCCATCAGGCATAACATCTATATCCCAAGC
This sequence comes from Campylobacterales bacterium, assembly GCA_015663225.1. Lineage (GTDB taxonomy): Bacteria > Campylobacterota > Campylobacteria > Campylobacterales > QNZT01 > SZUA-1377. The sequence goes on along the minus strand of DQSO01000169.1, from coordinate 2,588 downwards.
TTTTAGCTCATTTTTAGTTGGTGCTCTACCATAGTTTAGTTTCAGACCATAAGCATTTGGATTAACTCTGTATATATGTGTTTGCTCTTTTACTATTGGATATTGTAGACCACCACTTATATCTTCTTTTGAAACTATACTTGAAGATGAAAAAGCAGAAGTAGCAAGCAATGATACTACAGCTACAGCTGATAGTATTGATTTATGATCTAATTTGTACATGGTTTACCTCCCCTTTCTCATTAACTTCCCAAGTCTCTATAGCATTTCTATGATAAACAGACTCAACACCCATTACTGATACTTCTTGATCTACTGTAGGCTGAATAAATCCTGCATCATCTAAAGCACGAGAAGTAAGAAGTAACTTTTCACCTTTTTTATACTTATGCATATAACTCCATCTTGTCCAACACTTAGGCAACACAAGACCTTTTATATTTGCTTCAACATAGTTTTTACCACCATCAAGTGATATATCTACAGTTGTAATAGTTCCCATACCAGACCATGCAAGTCCTTGTATCTCTATCATGTCACCATCTTTCAGATCTTTTACATCCCATGGTTTTTCAGGTGAAGGATGAGTTACAGTAGAGTTAACTTCATTTGCATAAAAATGCTGAATTGCTTTACCATCTGGACGAAGTGCTGTATACTTAGATGTTTCCTCTTTTGCATACCAAGGCTCTGCTGCAAAATCCAATCTTTTTAACCACTTAACACAAAGATTACCTTCCCAACCTGGAAGAAGCAGTCTTGCTGGATAACCCTGTTCTGGACGAAGTGCTTCACCATTTTGACCCCAAACTATCATAGCATCATCCATAATTTTATCTATTGGTACACTTCTACCCATCTCTGAGTTATCACTACCTTCTGCGAGCATCCATTGAGCTTTTTTATCAAGACCTAAGTCTTCAAGAATAGTTTTGATATATACACCAGTCCACTGCGCACATGCCATAAAACCTTTTGCAAATTGAAGTGAGTTATATTGTGGTCTTCTCCACTCTTGCCCACCATTTGCAGGACACTCGATAAAGTGTGTTCTAGTAACACTTGGATACCTTTTTAACTGATCAAGAGTTAAAACTATTGGCTTTTTTACAAGTCCAGTTATCATAAGTCTAAACTCATTTGGATCTATATGAGCAGTACCACCATGACTTCTTGAAAAGAAAAGACCATTTGGAGTGATTATACCTTCACTCTCATGTATAGGTGTAACTGCTATAGATGCTCTATAATTACCAGATGCTAGTAGTTTTGTATATCTTCTAGTATTGTTATGCTCAAACTTTGATGGAACACCATAAAGGTTTTTGGTAACTGGATCACCCCAAGACTGCCCCCACTTTGGATGATGCATAATAGCTTTATCATCAGCACTCAAAGTTACTGGTGCAACACTAGCCGCTGCAGCTGCACCAACTGACAATGAAGCTGCTTTTTTAAAAAAGTCTCTTCTACTTGACAGTTTTAAATTTTCGTCTTTAGATGCTAAATCATTATTAGAAATTTTATTTATCTTTGTCATTAATCCTCCTTATGTTTTAAATCGTAGATATTATAATAAAAAGTTATACCTAATGTCAATAGCAAATAGGATTATTTTCAAAGTTTTATAATATTTTCTTATTTTAATAATTTTATGTTAAGATAATTATTCATTATACATAATAGGTAATAACATGATAAAAAAACAAGTTGGGCATGTAATAAAACTTTTTATTTCAAAAGAGGAAAAAAGTAAAATTTCACTAGATAAATATGGTGTAATAAAAGATAAATTTTATGCTAAAAACCAAAATCGCTCAGTCCTTATAGCTTCACAAGATAGCTATAATTTAGCACTCAATAGTAATATCATTATAGATAGTGGTTCACTGGGAGAAAATATACTTTTAAACTACAATCCATACTCACTTTCAATCGGTTCAAAACTATATATTGGCGAAGTGATATTAGAGATAACCCAACACTGTACCATCTGTAACTCACTAGCTAAACTAAATAAAGACCTTCCAATACTTCTGAAAAATGACAGAGGTATATTTTCCAAAATTATTCAATCAGGTTATATAAAAGTAGATGACAAAGTATGGATAGGAGATATATAGATGTTTTCATTCAAATATTATTACAAATATAAAACATATATAAAAGGTCTACTCTCTAGTATTGCAGTAGCTATACTAGCGAGTATAATAACCCACTTTATCTCTTTTAGTACTTCAACAGTAGCTATCATTGTTGGAATGATAGTAGGAAATATATTTTATAATACTTTTCATGCAGATGAATCTGGATTTAAAAGTGGTGTGAAGTTTGCAGAAAAAGATTTACTGATGTTTGCTATCGCTTTGATGGGGATAAATCTCAACTTTACAATGCTTGCAAATCTAGGTGTTAAAACAATTTTAATCATCGTTTTAGGGATGGCATTTACAATCGGAATGGGTCTTTTACTAGGAAAGCTTTTCAAGCTAAATCCTAAACTTTCTCTTATGATAGGTATAGGAAATGGTGTTTGTGGAAGCTCTGCTATCGCTGCTACATCTGGTATTGCTAAGGTGAAAAGTAAT
>DQSO01000099.1 GCA_015663225.1 Campylobacterales bacterium | reverse complement strand
AGTCTTGCAGTCAATGTTTCATTTCTAAGGGGTTCACTGCCAAGCAGAAACTTTTTAGCTTGATCTAATTCCTCAGCCGTAACACCCTTAGTTGTAAAATCTTTTATAACCTTTTTTACTAGCTTTATAGCCTCCTCTTTACTCTCTATTTTTGTTTGCAGGTGACCTTTAATATTTATATTTGATAAATTTAAACTTAATGAAGCATATGCGGAGTATGCAAGACCTCTCTTAACTCTTATCTCTTCCATCAAACGACTACCAAACCCACCAGCACCTAAAATAAAAGTAGCAACCCTAGCTTTATAACTATTTTCATCTTTTACACCTATGTTAAAAGGTGCACCAAAATAGATATAAGCTTGTTTTGTATCTTGATAAACCTCTTTATACTCTTTTTTATCAGATGCTTGATAGAACTTCAAGCTTTCAGATTTTCCTTCTTTTAAAGAAGATAAAGTATCTTTAGTATAAACCTTAGCCTCTTTTAGAGTTAGGTCACCACCAATAACTATAACTGCATTGTTTAAAACAATATGTTTATAAAAATACTCTTGTATGTCATTAACTCTCATCTTCTTTAGAGATTCCAATGTACCTATACTGTTGTAAGCTAGTGGTGTATCTGCATAGAGAAGTTTTTTAAGATTATGACTTGCAATATAGTCAAAATCTGTCTCTTTTTGTTTTATAAAGCTATTTTTTAGAAGTTTTATCTTATCAAAACTATCTTGTGTAAAATTTGGCTCTTTTAAAAGTCTATCAAATAGTTTAACACCTCTACTAAAAACCTCTTTTAGTGAAGACAATTCAAAAACAAAAGTTTCATTACCAGATGAAGCACTAAGATGAATAGCACTATCTTCAAGTTTTTTAGCAAACCCAACTGCACCTAAGCTTTTTGTACCTTCACCTAACATACTTGCTGTAAATCTAGCCTGTCCATATTTATCACCATCAAATAACGAACCACTATTTTTAAAAATAACTTGCATCGAAACTATCGGAAGCGAACTATCTTTCTCAAAAATCAATGGAACTTTTACTCCATTTATCTCTACACTATCTACCATACTACTCAATAGAACTCCTTTAATTATCAATAAAACTAAAATTAACTTTTTCATACAAATCTTTCCAATATTTTATAGGCTGTATCTCTTTTAGCAGGGATTTCTCCAATATCTCTTATCAACTCTATCATCTGATTTTGATTCATCTGATTTGTAGCTCCTGCTGCCGCTACTACATTTTCTTCCATCATTGTACTTCCTAAATCATTTGCTCCAAACATCAGTGCTAGTTGACCGATATAACTACCTTGAGTTACCCAAGAAGCTTGAATATTTTGAAAATTATCAAGATATAATCTACTAACAGCTAAAAGCCTCAGATAACGATTTGAACTCTGCTTTTTTAGATTTGGTATCTCTTTTTGAAGCTTTGTATTGGCTGATTGAAAACTCCACATGATATAGGCACGAAATCCACCTGTAATATCTTGTAAATCTCTTATCATCTCCCAATGCTCAACTATCTCTTCATCACTCTCAACTGTACCATACATCATAGTTGCAGTTGTTTTTATACCTATTTCATGAGCAGTTTTATGAATATCTATCCAGTCTGCACTATCAAGTTTTTTAGGTGCAATAATATCTCTTACACGGTCACTAAGTATCTCAGCTCCAGCTCCTGGCATAGAAAATAGTCCTTTATCATGTAGCCTTTGCAACACTTCACGATAAGATATTTTTGAAAGTTTTGCGATATAACTAATCTCAATAGCTGAAAAACCATGAATTGTTATCGTAGGATAATTTTTAGTTATCCACTCAACTAAATCTTCATACCACTCTATTTTAAGCTTTGGATGAACACCGCCTTGAAATAGTATCTGTGTACCTCCAATATCTAGCAACTCTTCAATCTTTTCTCCAATCTCTTGGAAACTTAAAACATAAGCATCTCCATCTTTTTCATGAGCATAAAAAGCACAAAACTTGCAATCCACCCAGCATACATTTGTATAATTTATATTTCTATCTACTATAAATGAAGTAATATTATCAGGATGAAGTTCTTTTTTTCTCTTTGTTGCCATCTCTCCTAACTCTTTTAAGTTAGTGTTTTTTATAAGTTTTATGGCTTGTTTATTTGTTAGTCTTGGCATCTTAAAAACTCCTCTGGTGTATAAACTTCTATACCATAATCTGAGAAGTTTTTATCGTTTGTTATAAGTGCTTGGCAGTTGTTTTCTTTTGCACAAAGATATTGCAAGGTATCTTCAAGGTCTAAGTTTTTTTCAAGAGATATTTCTATGGCTTCTTTGATTACTTGTTTGCTAAAAGGTAGTATTATCCATCTTTTATAAATGATATTAAAAAAATTTAAAATCTTTTTTTTATCTGAATTTATATAAAAATTTGGAGATACAAAAAGACCTTTTGGCTTATGAGTCTTTTTATCCTCTACATCAACATAGTCATATCCATCTAAGATTTTTGAATTTCTTGCTAATTCTCTCATGCCAACTGTCATAGTCACCATATGTTCCTTGTTGTCTTTTAGTTATTGTACAATATTGTGATTAAACTCTGGAACTATCTCTTTTAACTTTGAGAGTTTATCTTCGCATGATAAAAGTTCATCTATCTGCTTTTTAAGTAGATCAATATCATATTTTGTCTGTTTAGCTACAAATATTGACTCATACTGAGTACTTTTATCACTCTCATCTATGAGTAGTTCTTCATATAGCTTCTCTCCTGGGCGAAGTCCTGTAAAAATTATATCTATATCTTTTCCACTAAGTTCTATCATCTTTTTTGCTAAATCAACTATCTTTATGGGCTCACCCATATCAAGAACAAATAGCTCATCACCCTCTCCAATAGATGCTGCTTGCAGTACAAGCTCACAAGCTTCTGGAATAAGCATAAAATATCTTGTGATATCTGGATGAGTAACTGTTAATGATTTTCCTTTATCGATCTGAGCTTGAAATCTAGGTATAACTGAACCTGAACTTCCTAGAACATTTCCAAATCTTACAGCTACTACCTTTGTGTCATGTGAGTCTATATTTTGAGCATATAGTTCACAAACCCGCTTTGTTGTTCCCATGACATTTGTTGGACGAACTGCTTTATCTGTTGAGATAAGAAGGCACTTTTTGACATTATATTTTATAGCTAGGTCTATAACATTTTTTGTGCCTATTATATTGTTTTTAATAGCTTGAGCAATATTTTGTTCAACCAATGGTACATGTTTATATGCTGCAGCATGAATAACTATATCAATCTTATATAGTTGGAAAGTTTTTTCCAATAGTTCTAGTGATGTTACTGAACTCATAACTGGTATAATATTATTAGAGCTTAACTCTTGTTCTATCTGATATAGATTGTATTCACTATGATCTAAAAGGATTAGTTTTTTAGCTCCAAACTTTTGACACTGGCGACTCAGCTCACTACCTATACTTCCACCTGCTCCGGTTATCATAATAGTCTTATTTTTTATGAAGCTTTCTATCACTTTTAGGTCTAAACCCTTTGGAGTTCTTGATAACAGATCTTCCACGGAAACATTTTCTATGGCCACTTTAGAATCTTGAAGTTTACGTGAAAGCTTTATCTCTTTAATATTTAAATCTTTTAGTTTTTTATAAACCTCTTTTATATCTTGATCTTCACTAACGATAGCAACTTGAAGTCCGTCATATATCTCTTTTATTTTTTTAAAACCCATAACATCTATACCATTTATCTTTGTGCCTTTGGCCTCTTCATCATAGATAACTACTGGCCAATATATGCTTGAGCTTTTTATAAGATCTCTTGATATTTGTTCTGCTTCTTGCATAGAGGCCACTATAAGAGTTGGTATTCCTAGTGCATGTTTGTTAAAAACTTCTAGTGCAAATCTCTTACTAACACGAAATGCTAAGAGTAAAAATAGTGCTATAAAAAACTCGACAGGAACGATAGAACGAGGAAAACCTTGAAAAAAACTATCTCTAAACAGATATATAGATATGAGCAGTACAGAAGTAGATAAAATAAGTAGATATATAAGTCTAGTCAAGTCTTTAAACCCAAAATGCCGCCAAGAGACTCGATAGAGACTAAAGTAGTAAAATAGCACCACTCTTACTGTTGAAAAAAATACAAATGCTTTAAAAACATCGCTACTATATTGAGTAGGAATAGAAAAATCAAATCTAAGCAAAAAAGCGATATATACCGCTACCAAAGTAAAAAGTATATCAATAAAGATATACATCATAGCTCGTTTAAGATTTGTCGGTAGAAGTATATCCATTTTATCTCTTTATATAATCTTGATAGTTTTTAATATAATTTTTATATCATCTTTAAAGTTTATATTAGTTGTCAAGTTTCACCACGTTGTACCATCCCAAAAGCAATATTTTGAAACATATCTGGTAAAATCTTAAATATTTTAGGCTTACTTATGAAACCAACTTTGAACTGCACAAAAAAAGTTCTAACTTTTAACTCTTTT
>DQSO01000179.1 GCA_015663225.1 Campylobacterales bacterium | reverse complement strand
TGGCAGTCCTACTATTCCTACACTTATTCCCATTTTATCTCCTGCCTAATGTTTTTTATTATATGTTTTTGATTGCATCCAGTATAGTGCTAGTCTAACACCTGCCCCACTTGCACCTGCTTGATTATATCCCCAAGCACTATCCACAAATGCAGGTCCAGCTATATCCCAATGCATCCACTTTTGCTTAACTTCATCAGTTACAAAGTTATCTAAAAACATTCCCGCAGTTATAGCTCCGCCATATCTATTGCTTCCAACATTTGTCATATCTGCTATCTTACTTTTTGTAAGTTTTTTTAGATACTTGTTAAATTGTAAAGTAGCTACTAACTCTCCACTACTTTTTGCACTCTTTAAAAGTTCATGTTTTAAAGCTCCATTGTGTCCCATGATACCTGTTGTATACTCACCAACTGCTACTACACAAGCACCTGTTAGAGTTGCTACATCTATCAAGTAATCAGGTTCTAACTCACAAGCATAACAAAGACAATCAGCCAATACAAGTCTACCCTCAGCATCAGTATTTTTAACTTCAATAGTCTTACCATTTCTAGCAACCAATACATCATCAGGCTTATATGCACTGCCATCTATCATATTCTCACATGAACCAATAACTACATCTATCTCAAATGGTAACTTCAATCTTGCCGCACCTTCAAGTATGGATAGGACTGTTGCGCTACCACTCATATCTGATTTCATACTTACCATAAAATCAGCAGGTTTTATACTAAGTCCACCGCTGTCATAAGTAAGTCCTTTTCCTACATATACAAACTTCTCTTTAGGATTTTGAGGTTTATAACTAAGGTGAATAAATCTAGGTTTATTTATACTAGCTCTCGAAACTGCTAAAAAAGCACCCATTTTTTGTTCTTCAAGAAATTTTTCGTCTCCGATAAAACAAGTTACATTAGGAAGTGTATCTGCAAGATTTTGGGCATAGTTAGCTAAAACTTCTGGTGTCATATCTTGTGGAGCTGTATTTACTAAAGTTTTTGCACTGTTTGTAACTTCTGCAATAATTTGTGAATCATTTAAAGATTTTTTTGCATGTTCTATACCGATAGAAATAGAGTTCATATCTTCTGTTGATATTATAAGTGTCTTTTCAACTTTCTCTTTTTTCTCACTTTTATACCTATCAAAAGTATAAGTTCCAAGTATTGCACCCTCTACAAGTGCTTTTGTATTTGAAACTGGACACTTATCAACTGATGAACCTATCTTTATAGTTTTATATTTTGTATTTTCTATCTCTTTAAGTGCAGTAGAAATAGCCAGTCTAATCTCATCTTTATCATAACTATCACTTCCAACATATACTTTTTTTCCTTCTGGCAAAAAGGCTACATCTTCACTTTTTCCTTCAAAACCTATCGATTCTAAAGTCTCTTTATCTTCTATCCATTTATGATCTAAATCACCATCTATTACGATGATTATCTCACAATCTGCTTGGAGATCTTTTATCTTTTTTTCACTTAGTTGTATGTTCAATTTTTTCCTTTTATATATTTTTTACAAAACTCTTCGCTTGTTGAGAGTTTTATATCTTTACTTACAAAATCGGCATCATTTGAGATAATCAAGTCACACTCTAATTTTTTTGCTAAAATATATTGAATTGTATCTTCTAAATCTTTATAATCACCATCTTCTAACATCAAAGAGCAAGCTTGTTCTACCTCATCATTTAAAAACTCTATTACTTTTAGTGTTTTATTAATCTGCCTAATATTATGCAAAATATTTTCTTTATCACTCTTGTATCCTATGTAATACAAAGTGGTAATAATATCACAACTTGTAAATAGTTAGGTATCGCCACTTAATAATAAAAACTCATATACTCTATGACTAAAAATATGAAATTCTCTACTGACATCAAATCTATCAAGCAGAATATTTGCATCAAAAAATACTTTTTTATGCATCCATACTAGCCTTTATGGATTGGATACTCTTTCCAACCAAAGAGCCTGATGGCATCATTTTCAGAGAGTAAAAAGCCTTAAGCTTCTCCTTTTTGAAAATATCTTTATATCTTGCTTCTATCATATCTCTTACAACTGCTGTCATAGATTTACCATCTATTTTTGCTATCTCTTCAAGATGAGTTGCCACCTCTTTTTCAAAAACAAAGTTTTTTCTCACATCTGCATAGCTCATGGTTTCTCCTTATGTAAATTAACTTATGTAACAGTATCATACATAAGTTAATACCCTACTATCTTTCCTCGCTTACATCCACCATGAAGTGGCTTAGCAGCTTTTAAAAGTGTAGATAAGTTACTACTTCCTATATCGCCTTTAAGGGCAAATCTAAGTTCGGTTATCACTCCTTTTTTACATATCATGTTAAACTTTCTTGGATAGTCAAATAGTCTATTTAATTGCTCTTTTTTAACTATTTTACCTTGGTTTTTAACAAAGAATTCTCTTAGTTTTGTTTGATTTACTGCTTTTAAAAGTTTGATAGAGTCTTTATAGTACCTATCAACTCCTCCACCATAACAAGTTCCATGTTTTTTCCACTCATGTTTATGCAGACCACTTCTAGTTCCAGGCATAACTATTTTTAGTTTTTTATAAAGCTCATTTTCTACTCTTGATTTCTTTTTCCCTTTACAATACTTTTTACTTTTAGGCTGTGGCCATAGACCATGAAGTACAAAGTTATTTGCTTCGAAACTATCTTTTTTTATAGACTTACACTCTCTTTTATGTTTGTTTAGTTTACAAAAGCCTTTTTGCCAACTAAGGGCTATAAGATTATCAGTCGAAACCCTACTCTCTTTTGCATCACACCCAGTAAATATTGCAACCAATAACACTAAACTCAATAATTTTCTCATCTAAAATCCTCCTTAACTTCCAACAATATATCTTCATCATCACTCATACTAAAGTAGTTAAACTCTTTACCACTTTGTTTTTCACCCTTTAGCAAATCACCACTCTCTCTAAGATTTAGATCAAGTTGTGCTATTTTAAATCCATCTAATGTTTTACAAAACTCTACTATTCTTTTTGTTGGTTCTTTCTTTGTAAAAAGATAACAATAACCTTTTAGACCATTTCTGCTAACTCGTCCACGAAGTTGATGAAGTGTTGCTAACCCAAGCCTTTCAGGGGCAACTATGATAATAGTAGAGAGTCTTGGAAGTGATATTCCAACTTCTATAAGAGTTGTTGCTAATAATACTAATCCATTATTTTTAAATTCTTCTAAAACAATCTCTTTATTTTTATCTTTACCAAATGTAACATAAACATCATCAAAGTTCTTCTCCCAATACCCTCTAGCTTCATCAATAGACTGATAATCAATAACTTCTGAACCCTCTACAAGTGGATAAACAATAATAGTCTGTCTATTTTCTCTGCTTTCACTCTTGATATGTTCAGTTATCAAAGTAAAGTCTTTTGGATAGATGATTTTAGTATCAATATCCTTTTTAAATGGTAACTCTTTTATAGTTGATATATCTATATATGAGGATTGTATCATCGCCATAGTACGAGGTATAGGAGTTGCTGAAAACTGTAAAAAATGAGGCTGTTTATCTCCTTGGTTTACTAACTGCTTTATCGCTTCTCGTTGTTTTGTTCCAAACCTATGCTGTTCATCTATCATGATAAGAGGAGTAACTGGTAACTCTTTATATAAAAGTGCATGAGTACCTATGATAAAATCATACTCTTGCAAATTTTCTTCTTTTGACTTGTTTGATACAAAAGCAACTTTTATATTTGAAGGTAAAAACTTTTTTGCTTCATCATATATCTGACGAGCTAGTATCGTTGTAGGAGCAAGCAATATACTTCTATGGGGATAAGCAATGACAACACTTGCGAGTATAATCATAGTCTTGCCACTACCAACATCTCCCATAATAATTCGTCTTGCACTAATAGTTTGCTTCAGATCATTTTGAACATCTTTAATAACATTTTTTTGATCACCTGTTAATTTAAAAGGCAGTGAATCGATAAATGAAGTTATATCAGAATCCAAAATCTCTAATGATTTAGTTATAGTTTTTAATTTTGAAAGTTTTAATATATGATTGTATATCTCTGTATATTTTATAGATTTTAGGTGAGAGCCTATGAAGCCAGAATTTTTTATATAGTTTAGAAAAAACTCCATTGTAGGATTATGTATATTGATAATATCTTCTGCAATCTCACTTTTTACCCCTAAAGCTTCTAAGTTTTGCTTCGTAACATATCTCTTCACTAAACTTAGTAGAGTTTTATTTTGAAGTGGTGTTTTATATTTGGGGATAAGACCACGCTCTTTTGCTACAACTTTTGGCTGTATTAGTTGTACAACACCATAATTTTGCTCAACCTTTCCATAAAGCAGATACCTCTGCCCTACTCTGAACATCTTTGTATGAAAATATTTGGGATGAAAGATAATACCTTGAATATAAGTATCCAAATCATGTGCAAAAAGCTTTATCTTTAGTATATGAGTTGTTGTACACTCTTGGATAGTTACATCCAAAAGTGCTAAAGTACCATAGTTTAAAGTCTTTGCGATAGTGAGATTTTCATAGCTAGTTGGTATGATAAGAGCTAGGTCTAAGATAGAACTTATACCTAGTTTTTTAAATACCTCTCTATCTTGATTACTTACCATCTTTTACAGTAACTATACTAAATGATAATTTATTGATTTCATTATGAGAAGAGATAAATTTGTTCAAATCTTCCAACTTCAAATCTTCAATCTTTTTTAACTCTTTTTTATAGTATTCAGGTTCAAAGCCCTTATAATTTAGCATAAATGCTCTACTCAGTCTTGCAGTCAATGTTTCATTTCTAAG
>DQSO01000034.1 GCA_015663225.1 Campylobacterales bacterium | reverse complement strand
GAGATAGATTTTTAGAGATTTGGAATCTTGTTTTTATGCAGTATGAAAGAGATAAAAAATGGCACTTTAAACCCACTTCCAAAACCTTCTATTGACACGGGTATGGGCTTAGAGAGAGTTATTGCGATAAAAGAGGGAGTAACTAGTAACTATGATAGTTCACTTTTTATGCCTCTTATTAACAAAGTTAGTGAACTTTGTGGTCTAAAATATATCTATAAAGAGGGTGCTTCGTTTAGGGTAATATCAGATCATATTAGAAGTGTAACATTTTTACTAGCTCAAGGTGTGAACTTTGATAAAGAGGGCAGGGGATATCTACTTCGACGAATACTTAGAAGAGCTGTAAGACATGGATATTTACTTGGATTGAAAGAGCCATTTATGTATAAGCTAGTTGATACTGTAAACTCTTTGATGGGCGAAACCTATCCATATCTACATGATAAAGCAGATAGTGTAAAAGAGTTAATAGAGCTAGAAGAGAAGAGATTTTTTAAAACTATAGCTAGTGGTGTTGAACTATTTGAAAAAGAGCTTAAAAATACAAGAGAGCTTTTTAGTGGTGAAGTTGCATTTAAACTATATGATACTTATGGATTTCCACTTGATTTGACTGAAGATATGTTAAAAGAGCAGGGTATAAAAGTAGATATTGAAACATTTAATACTTTAATGACTGAACAAAAAACTAGAGCAAAAGCTGCTTGGAAAGGTAGTGGAGATGATGGAGCTCATGGAGATTTTAAAGAGCTTTTAGAGGAGTTTGGTGAAAATAGATTTGTAGGTTATGAAAATACTACTTACAAATCAAAAATATTAGCTCTACTTGATGAGAGTTTTAGAAGAGTTGATAAGATTAAAGAGTCTGAAAATGGCTGGGTTTTACTTGATAAGACTCCATTTTATGCACTCTCAGGTGGACAGATCGGAGATAGTGGTACTATAAATAACTCTATCATCACTGATACTAAAAAGTTTTTTGAGCTTAATCTATCGCAAGTTAAAGCTAGTGAGCTTTTAAAGCCTAACATGATAGTTGAAGCTACAATAAGCACCAATAAAAGAGTGGAAATATCTAAACATCACTCAGCTACTCATCTTCTTCACTCAGCACTAAAAACACTCTTAGGTGATAGTGTAAATCAAGCAGGAAGTTTGGTAGAAGCAGATAGATTAAGATTTGATTTTTCTTATCCAAAAGCGATAAGCAGTGATGATTTGAGTGCTATTGAGAATCTTGTAAATAGTTTTATCTTAGATGGTGCAAAGGTTCAAACTGATCTAATGAATGTTGATGAAGCTAAAAATAGTGGGGCGATGGCTCTATTTGGTGAAAAATATAAAGATGAAGTTAGAGTTGTAAAGCAGGGCGATATTAGTTTAGAGCTTTGTGGTGGAACTCATGTTGATGATATATCTTCTATCGGGCTTTTTACAATCACAAAAGAGAGTGGAGTTGGTGCAGGAGTTCGTCGGATTGAAGCGGTTTGTGGAAAAGCAGCAAATATACTTTTTAATAGTAATAAAAATTTAATAGATCAAGCTCTACACTCTTTAAAAGCACAAGATATATTAGTAGGTATTAATAAACTAAAAGATGAAATAAAATCACTAAAATCAGAAGTTAAAACTCTACAAAACTCAACAAAACAAGAGTTATCTTTTGAAGAAATAGGTGATATGAAAGTATGTATTGCAACTATTGAAAATGGTGATATAAAAGAACTTATTGATGAGGCAAAAAACAAACATGATAAGGTAGCTATTATTCTTTTTCAACCAAAGGGTGATAAAGTTATGATTGCAGCTGGTAGTAAAGATACACCTATAAAAGCGGGAGCTTTGATAAAACATATAGCACCTATACTAAAAGGTGGAGGTGGTGGAAGAGATGACTTTGCACAAGCAGGTGGAAAGGATTCTTCAAAACTTCCTCAAGCGATAAAAGAAGCAAAAACTTATATAGATAGTCTACTTAAATGAGTATAGTAGACCTTTTTAATGATTATGAATCATTTATAATCATGATCCATATCACAAGTGCTATTATATGGATTGGAGCCTCTTTTATATTTGTTGCTAGTATTTTCCCTTCACTTATGCAAATACCAAACGACAGGATGATAACACGAACAACTATACGAATTTTGTATCGTTATCTAAAGATTACATTTGGATTCTCATTTTTACTTGTTTTTAGTGGCATAATTATAGTCATAGCAAAGAACTTAACAACCAATGGACCTTTGATAGAGACTATCATATATACTAAAGGATATATTTGGATTGCGATGACTTCACTATATGTATATGCTCTAGTTAAAATAAAATCAGCAAGAAATATCTGTTTTCATGGAGATACACTAAGAGCTATAGCATCTTTAAAAGCAGTAACAAACTATGTATTTACATTAAATGTTCTACTTGGCTTGATAGCTATCTACTTTGGTATCATGCTAAGAGGTTAAGTTGTACACTAAAGAGGTAAAAGCACTTAAAAAATCAAATAGATATAGAAAAATAGAGTTATTTGATGATAGTTTGATTGATTTTGCTTCAAATGATTATCTTGGGCTTAGTGAAGATAAAGAGTTATTATCTTTAGCATACAAAAGAGTTAAATCAACTAAATACCACTCACCTCGTGCTTCACAGCTTGTAAATGGCTATCATAAGATTCATAAAGAGTTTGAAGAGTATCTAAGTGATATAAATGGATTTGAAGATACGATAGTTGTTGGTAGTGGCTACTTAGCAAATATTGCTTTGATTGAGTCACTAGTAAGAAGAGGTGATATTTTAATCCTTGATGAGGATTATCATGCGAGTGGAGTTATGGCTTCAAAGCTAATCACATCAGAAGTAGTCTACTTTTCTCATAACAATGCAGACTCTCTAAAAAATATTTTAGATGAAAAAAAATATAATCGAGCTATAGTTTGTGTAGAGGGTATCTACTCTATGGGTGGAGATATTTTAAACCAAGAGATATTTACCGTATGTGATAAGTCTGATACTCTATTAGTAGTTGATGAAGCTCATAGTAGTGGAGTATTGGGAGATAACTTACTAGGTGTTTATGATTATTTTAATATCAAGATTAAAGAAAATCATATCAAAATGGCAACTCTTGGAAAAGCGATAGGCAGTTATGGTGCATATATTCAAGCTTCAAGTCACATAATAGACTACCTAACTAATCGTGCAAAATCTATTATATATTCTACGGCTCCATCAGTTTTTGATATAGCATTAGCAGATGAAAATTATAAGTATATAGAAAAAAACACTGCTCTATTAAAAAATAAGATTATTCAAAATCTAAAAATTGCAAACGATATATTTAATATCGATCAAAAAACACTTATACTAAAGATTAATATTGATGATAATAAAAAAGCTATTATGCTAAAAGAGTGGGCAAAAAATCAGGGCTTTTTGATAGGGGCGATAAGACCACCAACTGTTAAAAGTTCGATACTTCGTATCATAATGCGAACAAATATTGATAAAAATATTTTAAAAGAGTTTCTTAGCTCCCTTGATGATAGACTTCATCGCAACACCAAGTAGCTAAATTTTCATCATGAGTTATCAAAAGTATTCCAACTCTATCTAAAAATCCCATCAAAAGTTTCATAACTTCAAGTTGAGTGATATTATCTAAAGCACTTGTTGGTTCATCAGCAAGTATCAAATCAGGCTTTTGTAAAAGTGCTCTTAAAATAGAACACCTTTGAAGCTGACCACCACTAAGTTTATGGGGTTTTTCTTCCAGTAATCTATAATCTAAATTTAACTTTCCTAAAAGTTCATCTAAATTATCAAGTGATGCGACTTCTTTTATCTGATTTAAAATAGAGTATGTTGGATGAAAAGAGCTATAAGGATCTTGAAATATTTGTGATATTTTTTGAGTTTTTATTTCACCTTTTAATGGTTTTAACTCTCCTGTTATAAGCTCAAAAAGTGTACTTTTTCCACTTCCACTCTCTCCCACTATCGCTTTAACTTCTCCAACACCCAAGGTAAGTGAAAAGTCTTTATATAGAAGATTTTCTTTGCTATATCCAAAGGTTAAATCTTCTATATTTAAAACACTATCTACGATCTTATATCTCCATTACCATATATTTTGTACTTATATGTTGTAAGACCTTCGATACCCATAGGACCCCTTGCATGGAGTTTATTTGTACTTATACCAACTTCTGCACCAAAGCCAAACTCTCCACCATCAGTAAATTGTGTACTAGCATTTATATATACACAAGCGGCATCAACTGCATTTAAAAATAGTTCACCATTTTTATAATCTTTTGTGATGATTGCTTCAGAATGCCCAGAACCATATATTTTTATATGCTCTACCGCATCATCTAGTGAGTCAACCACTTTTATAGATAGTATATTTGCAAGATACTCAGTGTCAAAATCTTCATTAGTTGCTGGATTTACTTCTATTATCTTAGTTGTATTTTCACAACCTCTTAACTCTGTTTTATGCTTATCAAACTCTTTTTTTAACATAGGTAGGATTGTTGGTGCAATATTTTTATGAACTAGCATAGTCTCCATAGCATTGCATATTCCAACCCGTCTGCATTTGGCATTTAATACTATTTTTATCGCCATATCAATATCTGCAAACTCATCTATATATGTGTGACAAAGTCCTTTATCATGCTTTACAACAGGAACTGTAGAGTTAGCACTCACATACTTTATAAGTCCCTCACCACCTCTAGGAATAATCAAATCAACATATCTATCCATTTTGATAAGTTTATCTACACCATCTCTTGAAGAATCAGGAAGAAGTGATACTAGCTCTCTTGGAAGAGAATTTTTTTCTAAAACATCTTGGATAATTGTTGCTATAACAATGTTTGAATAGCTTGCCTCTTTACCACCTTTTAAGATAGATACATTTCCACTTTTAAAACAAAGTGCTGCTGCATCACTTGTAACATTTGGTCTTGATTCATAGATGATACCAACAACACCAATGGGTACTGAAACCTTATGTATGCTCATACCACTATCAACACTCCAACCATCAAGAACTCTTCCAACTGGCTCTTTTAGTGAGGCTATAAGCTCTATTGAGCTTACCATAGCTTCTATACGATTTTTATCAAGCAGTAGTCTATCTACCATAGCAGATGAAAGATTATGCTCTTTTGCATAGTCTAAATCTTTTTTATTTTCACCTATTATCTTCTCTCTGTTTTCTCTTAAAGCTGATGCAAACTCATTTAAGATTCTATTTTTTACCACTGGTTTTAGTATCGATAACTTGCCACTACTTCCCTTTGCCCTCTTAAAAAAATCTTCCACTTCGTTGCCCCTAATGTTTTTTTGTAGCTTCTTCTCTTAGTTTATCAAAAACATCTTTAGCATTTTTTAACTCATCTGTACCTTTAACCATAAATAAATCATTTGCTTTTTGAGTAAGTTTTTCTATAGTTTTTCTATAGTTTTTTTCTGAGTTTATTAGTAGTTTTTCCTGTTCTTTATTTTCTTCTTCTTTTTCATGTACAATAACTTCTAGTGCTGTATAGTCATTTTGCATATCTAAGACTAAAGTTTCTAACTCTTTTATTAGAGAATCTTTCTCTTTTGTCTTAATCTGTAATATCTCAACTCTCTCTTTTATCTTAGTTAATTCATTATTTTTTTTATCTAAATCAACTCTATATTTATCAACTATACTTTCAAGATGGATTTTCTCTCTATTTTCGTCTCTATAGCTTTTTTTAATACTTATATGTTCAAGATTTTTTTGATTTATAATCTCTTGTAACTCTTTTATTTTACAATCAAGTCTTTCACCAATCTTTGCTTTAGCAAAAGCAAACCCAAAAAGATAGCCTAAACCCAACGCTCCCACTAGATAAAATCCTATACTCATCTTACTACTTCCTCTATTTTTATTTTTATTTCATTATCATTTTTCAAACTTACTTCTTCTATCCATGGATAATTTTTTAAGATATACTCTCGAACAAGCATCGTATCAACTTCATCAAGTGGAGATAAAAACAAGACCTTTACCTTTCCAAGTTCTCTGAGTCTTCTAAAAGCTTGATTTAGTAAATTTATACTATTTTGTTCTAACTCCAAACTCTCTATCTTTAAATCTTTACCTTTTAAAAGTTGATTTACCTCTTCTTCAATCTTTTCAATACTATAAAACTTTACTATAGACGACTTATCTAAAATAAAGAAGTCATTTTTATATTTAGCATATAAAGACGAAAGTTTCATCAACTCATCTCTTGTTGTGAGCAAAAAGTTTATCTCTAAAGAGTTGTCACTCACAACAAGAGATGAGGAGGTTAACTTTTTTTCTAAACTAAAATTAATTAGTTTTTCCACAAGCTCAAGCCAAGATGGAGAGTCAATATCAACATCAAAGCTAATCTCATCTTTACACTCATACTCTTTACAGAGATTTTTTACTGTTAAAACTAAAGAACTTTGTTCATCATCTTTTGAAAGTTTTGAGACTATATCAACTTTTTTATCGCTTAAGATATACAAAAACTTAGCCCTATCTTTTTTGCTAATACTTACAAGAGCTTCAGTTGGTGTATAAAAATATACAACAGACAAAATATATATAGCACTAACAATAAAACCGATTAAAAAAATAAATCTACTACTCAAAAATAACCTTAAACATATCTATTAATTATACTACAAATCGAAAGATAAATATAAAAAGTTAATTTTAATTTAAATATTAAATTATTTTATAAAGTAAATATTAAGATAACTACTTTAAGTAAAATATTTAACTAAAATTAGTTATAAACTTTAATAAAACTTTACTTTTTTTATGCTAAACTCAGTAAAACAGCAAGATTGTAACTTATTTAAAAAAGGACCTAAGATGATTAAGAAAAGATTTTTATTAAATAATGAAAATATAGATGATTTATTAAACACCATAGACTCTGTAAAAGTAAAAGAGTATTACACAGTGATTAACTCTTGTAAAAAGATAAAATATACCAATTTTGATAATCGATATTTTAAAGAAAAAACTATTGGTAGTGGAAAAAAACAAAAAAGTAGTAAAAAAACTATTTCAGAAAAAAAGTTTGATAAAAATAAAAAATGCTCTATAGGTAAAGTAATAAAAAAGAGAATATATTTGTTTAATGATAAAAATAAATCTGTAGTTCATTCGTATGGAAAATCCTTTGGTAATCTAAATATATTGACTCTTAAATTTAACTCTGCTAAAAGAGTTGAAAAATTTAAACAAAGTAATCTATACAACTTTGTTTCAGAAGATATAACATCTATAGATAGCTTTAATGAAACATCTTTAGCACTGCTTGGTAATCCTTTGACTCTTAACTACAATGTTTATAAACTTTTCAAAGAGATTGAAGTAAATCAAAGTTTTAATATAAAAAATATCATACATAGTGATATGAAAGTTGATGATGCACTAAGAGTTAAACTATATGAACTATATCTTAATTTAAATCGCTTAAGTAGTGATATTATGAATGGTGAGAGTAAAAATCAATTTGTAGCTTATAAAAAAAATATAGATAAAGTATATACTATTTTATTAGAATTTAAAGAGTATTTTGATGTTGATTTACACTCTCGTGTTATTGCTAATATAAAGTTTATACAGAGCCGTTGTGATGTTCAAAAAGATTTAAAACCAATAAAAAAATCACTACATATTATAAAAGATTGTTTAGGTGAAAAAAAATCAACTCTATTCTTTAATAATTTTGATAAGAATATTACTAAAAAGGCAGAACCATTTAAAAAGTTTTTACAAACTAGAGAGTATTCTATTATTATGAAACAGCTAGAGCTTCTTATAAAAGAGAGCAGTTATGAAAGTTTTAACTCCACTCACTATAAGTCTATTAAAATGATTTTAGATAAAAAAATAAAAAATAGTTATAGAAAAAGTTTAAAGGTTATAGATAATAAGTTTGATTGTCTTGATTATGAGAGTTTTATAAAAATAGATAATCAACTAGAGAAACTAATGATATTGATTGGTGAATTTAGCTTTTTATATAATGAAAAAGATTTTTTTAGATTTAAAAAATTACTTTTGGCAGTTAAATCATCATTTGATAAATATATAATGACACTTGATACAAACACTATCATGCAAGAAAATATTGATGCACCTGATAGTATAAAATGTCTTAAAAATAGTTTCTATGAAAATAGTGATGAACTTATTAAAAAGATAAAAAAAGATATAAAAAGATATAAAAGAACGAAATACCTGTTTGTATAATAGATTTTTTTAGATATTATGCTCCTAAAGTTTAACATTAGGAGCACGGTTTATGAAAATATATAAAAAAGTACTGTTATCTATTGTGATTTTTACATTTGTTGCTTGTACCTCTTCTCCATATACAAATAGAAGTCAACTTATTATGGTCTCTCCCTCACAAGAGATGCAGTTAGGTTACAATGCTGAACAACAACTACTGCGAAAATCAAATATAAATCATAATAGAGCTTTAAATGAGAGAGTAAGACGAGTAGGTACAAATATAGCAAGAGTGGCAAATCAACCAAACTATAGATGGAAATTTCATGTCGTAAATGGAAAACAGATAAATGCTTTTTGTCTTCCTGGTGGAAAAATATTTGTCTATACAGGATTACTAAATCTTGTAGACAATGACTCTCAACTTGCAACTGTTATGGCTCATGAAGTAGCACATGCAATAGCAAGACATGGAGCTGAGAGAATGAGTATGATGCAACTAGGTCAAATAGGAAAACAACTAGCAACTAAAGCTGCTGGTCCAAAGTATACAAATGCTATAAATCAAATATACGGGATAGGAGCTAACTATGGTCTGTTTTTACCATATAGTAGAACTTTTGAGTATGAGGCTGATGAGATTGGACTATATCTTATGAGTAAAGCTGGATATGACCCTCGTCAATCAGTAGCTTTTTGGCAAAAGATGATGCAAGCATCAAGAAGTATGAGAAAACCACCTGAGTTTGCTTCTACTCATCCAAGTGATATAAATAGAATAAGAAGACTACAAGCTCTAATCCCAAGAGCATTAAAATACTACAGATAGGAATATAATTTGAATCAACAAGATAAAATAGTATCAATGTTTAATGACATTTCAAAAACATACGATGTGGCAAATAGAGTGCTTAGTTTTGGAGTAGATAAAAAAT
>DQSO01000154.1 GCA_015663225.1 Campylobacterales bacterium | reverse complement strand
TCTTATTCCCTCATTCATAAGATAATAACCTACTCTAGCAGTTACAACATCACCCTTTTCTAAAGCATACATATAGGTTGAAACTCTTTTTTCATTCGCTTTTATAGATGTATTTTTTATGATTTTTGTTGCTTTCCAAGGAAGAGTTACATTTTCATCATTACCTAGACTTCTTGTAAAATTTTGTACTTTGAAAGTCTTTCTTTTTCCATCTCTTACAACTGAAACTTTGAGTTGCATATCCCTCATTGGATGAAGTGTTAGTGCATGTGGTATCCTACTATTGATAGCGATAAAAAATCTATCAACTCCTTTTAAAATCTCAATTTCTACATATTTATTCATCATTACCATATCATTGTGAATACCAGCAAAACCATGATATGCATGTTTTTTTCTATTCATAGTCGTAGAGGGAGGACCATCAGCTTTAGGCATATGGCAACTAACACAATTTGCAGAATCAAGTTCATTTTCTTGATTTGTTGAGCATACATTTATACCTTGTTTATTTTTAAAGTGAGAGTGGCAACCAACACACATATTACCATTTTTAAAACCTTTATTTGATGCTGACTTATGAAATAGATTTTCTTTAGGATTTTTAAGGTTTCCATAATATAGATGCTCTTTAGTGTTTGTAATATTATAGTTTTGAACTTCTGCTTTTTTAATAGCTTTTATTCTATGACAGTATGAACAAGATACTGCATCATTTTGAGCTCTGTTTTTTATATCTGGTATAACTGATAAGTTTTTATCAAGATACTCCATCATATCAGTATCCGCAGGGGTATGACATCTTCCACAGTCATAGAAGTTTTTCTCGAATGCAGGAGACTTTTCCCAAGCAGCTTTATGAATAGGATCTTTAAATATAGTAGCTTTTGAGTGCATTGCTTTTTGATACTCTTTAGCAATAAGAGGATGACATACCGTACAGCTCTCATTTGATGCAAATTTTGCAAAAAGAGTCGTTGAAAAAAGTAACAAACTAACTAATATTAGAGTTTTCATGCCCTTATAGTAGTTAGATAAAGTTAATCGAATATTAATTCATCCACAATTAGTTGAGCTGAAACACTACCTCTAAACTCATTTTTAGATACTGTACAGCTAAATTTTATCTTATCACCTCTATAAACCTGAGTTTCAAAGTTAAAATCTATTGTATCTATAGTATTACTACCACTTTGTACCACTATCTTTTGATGAATTTGAGTAGCACCTAAAAGTTTTTGATTTTGCACTACTACATCTTCCACTAAAAAATGAGGTTTTGGATTTTTCTCTCCATAAGGTTCATAATACTCTAAAATATCAAGAAGTTCAAAATCAATTATTGAAATATCAATAGAACCTAACAGATTTTTTTTCTCTATAAAATCTTGTTTAGCAATATCAACCATCGAGATTTCCATATCTTTTTTAAACTCTTCTAAATTGGATTTTAAAATGCTCATACCCGCTGCACCTTTATGTCCACCAAAGCCTAAAAGATGTTTAGAGTTTTGAGCAATAAACTCTAAAATATCAATACTACCGACACTTCTAGCACTCCCTTTTGCCTTATCACCTGTAATGGAAAAAACAATAGAAGGTTTTTTGTATTTTCTAGAAAGTCTTGCCGCAACTATCCCTATAACACCCTCATGCCAATCTTCACCCCAAGCTATAATAATATTTTTACTACTATTAATCATCTTTATTGACTCTAAAAAAAGATCAGATTCTATAACTTTTCTATCATTATTAAGTGACATAATATATTCAAGTTTAGTGATTGATTGTTGCTCATTTTGCTCTTTTATAAGAGAGTAGGAGAGTGTTGCATCTTCAATACGACCTGAACTATTTATAAGTGGAGCTAATAAAAAAGATATATCTTCGCTTTTAAAACTCTGCTTATTATAAAGAAGTTTTACAGTTTTAAAAAAAGTTCTATTTGAGTTGTTTATAAGTTTTAAACCTTTTTTTACCATAGCTCTATTTATATCAACTAAAGGCATCATATCCGCAACTATTGCGATAGATAAAATATCTAAAGATTTTGTTAAATTATATTTGATATTTAACTCATCTTTCAAAGCAGCAACTAAGTACCAAGCAACTTGAGCTCCACATATTTCACTAAAAGGAAATAAACAATCATCTTGTTTTGGATTTACAATAGCATATGCATCAGGTAGGGTATCAGGTACTGTATGATGGTCAGTTATGATAAGGTCAATTCCTTTTTCTTTACAGACTTTAGAAGCTTTGACTGCTGAAATGCCATTATCAACTGTTATAATCAAATCAACATCTAAACTATTTATAATATCTTCACTAAGTCCATATCCATCACTAAATCTATTTGGTATTTTTATCTGTATCTCTTTGCCAATATCATCAAAAAACTCACTTAAAATTACACTAGAGATTACACCATCTGCATCATAATCACCAACGATTGCTATCTTCTCACCAGCAGTTATAGCTTTGGATACTCTTTTTGCTGCTTTATCTATATCTTTTAGCATAGATGGAGATGGTATTTGTGATATATTTTGACAACTATCATCTTTAAACCGCTCTTTTAAAAGAGAGGCTATATCACTTTTTTGTAGAAGTTTAGACATTTTTAAATTTTTGTGATGCTTTTACAAAAGAGAAAATTGCAGGATTTGGTTGCTTTAGAGTTGATGTAAACTCTGGATGAAACTGAACACCTAAGAACCATGGGTGAGAAGGAATCTCTATAACTTCTATAAGACCATCAGACTCTCCACTTACGATTAGACCATTTTTTTCAAACTCTTCTCTATATTTTGGATTTGCTTCATATCTATGACGATGTCGCTCTTGTATACTTTTACAACCATAAACTTCTTGTAAAAGTGAACCATCTTTCGTATCACAGCCATAAGAACCTAATCTCATAGTTCCACCAAGTGGGCTTTTATGAGTACGAAGTTGTTTTTGTCCACTTGCATCCATAAATTCATCTATAAGATAGATAACTGGATCTTTTGTTTTAGGATTAAACTCAATAGAGTCTGCATCTTCAAGATTGAGTACATTTCTAGCAAACTCTACAAGTGTGAGCTGCATACCTAGGCAGATACCTAAAAATGGTATATTGTTCTCTCTTGCATATTTAATAGCTTCTATTTTACCCTCAACACCTCTTTTTCCAAAACCACCAGCAACCAAGATGCCATCTACATCACTAAATGTATCACTTTCTATATTTTCACTATCTATCCATTTTAGATTTATTCTTGTATCCATGTGTGCACCGCTATGTATAAAGGCTTCTGTTAAGGATTTATATGACTCTTTTAAGTCTAAATATTTTCCTACAAAACCGATTGTTATCTCATTTAATGGAGTAACAATATTTTTTACTAAGTTTGTCCAGTCGCTTATATCTGCATCAAGAAGAGATAGTTCTAGATTTTTAGAAATAGGTTTTAAAATATCTTGCTTTAAAAAACTTAAAGGTACTTGATAGATAGATTTTGCATCAGTAGCTTCGATAACTGAATTTTCTTCAACACCACAAGAAAAAGCTAGTTTTTGCTTCATAGTTTTAGGTATTGGTTGTTCTGAACGGCAAATAAGAATCTGAGGAGAGATACCAATACGACGAAGCTCTTGAACAGAGTGTTGGGTTGGTTTAGTTTTCAGTTCACCTGCAGCTTTTAGATATGGAACAAGTGTAAGGTGAACATATAGAGTATTTTCTCTACCATAAGTGCTTCTCATCTCTCTAATAGCTTCTAAAAATGGTAGAGATTCTATATCACCAACAGTTCCACCAACTTCAACTATAAGTATCTCTTTACCTTCACCAGCTTTTGCTATCTTTCTTTTTATCTCATCAGTTATATGTGGAATCACCTGTATAGTTTTACCAAGATAATCTCCCCTTCTCTCTTTTTCTATAACACTCAAATAGACTTGACCAGTTGTAAAGTTATTTTTTTTCTCAAGACTTATATCTAAAAATCTCTCATAGTGACCAATATCTAAGTCAGTTTCTGCACCATCTTGGGTTACAAAAACCTCTCCATGTTCTAGTGGACTCATAGTTCCTGGATCGATATTTAGGTATGGATCTATCTTTAACATACTCACATCTTTTCCAGAGTGTTTTAGAAGTGTTGCTATAGAAGCTGAAGCGATACCTTTGCCAAGTGAACTCAAAACTCCACCTGTTACAAATATAAATTTTGTCTGTTTGCTCATGTGTTAACCTGTTTTATTTTAGTATATAATAAGTTGTGTTAAAGGAGCCAAAATGAGTAATTTAGATTTGTATGCAAAGATTGAACCGATGATTGGTTTTTATGAAGAGTATGAGGAGCTATATCAAGTTTATTTGGATCTTATTAAAGGTTGTGAAGTTGAAACTATACTAGATATTGGGTGTGGCAATGGTAACTTTTTAAGACATCTAAAGGATTATAAGGCAAGTGGTATAGATATAAGTGCTCAAATGGTTGAGATATGCAATACAAAAGGTTTAGATGTAAAACATCAAGAGATAAAAGATGTAGCAAAAAAGTATGACATGATAGTAGCTATAGCTGATGTATTAAACTATATGAACAAAGACAGCTTAAACTCTTTTTTATCTCATATTTCAAATAAGCTACATGATAATGGATATTTTATCTGTGATATAAACACTCCTTATGGATTTTGTGAAGTTGCAAGTGGTGTGATGGCTAGTGAAGATGAGAGAGGGTTTTTATCTGTTGAGGCTGATTATGAAGATGGAGAGTTAGTAACAGATTTTACTTTTTTTGAAAAAGAGAAAAGTTGCTATAAAAAACATCAGTGGAGTATAAAACAATATGCTCATGAAGTAAGTGATATAGCTGGAAATCTTGATATGGAGTTTATAAAAGTAGTAGATATAAAACTCTTTAGTGAAGAATTTGCAGATAAAAGCTTGATTATTTTTAGAAAAAACTTTAACTAAAATGAAAAAATATTACTAAAAAATGATAATACTGTGACAAATAGAAACAATCTCTAAAGAAAAACTAATAAAAAATATTACTTTATTGACTCAAAGGGAAAATAATTTTATACTTTGGTAAATTTAATTTAGGAGAAAAAAATGTTAAATTTATCAAAAAAAGTTTTTTTATCATCAGTTGTAGCTTCACTTGTTATTAGTTCATCGTATGCTATAAGTGGTTCAGTTTGGATAGATAATAGTGCTACTGGAAAACCTCAAGATAGTAT